>SKHL01000243.1 GCA_007116995.1 Limnochordia bacterium | reverse complement strand
TTTATGAATTCTAGAGTAAAGCAAGCACAAAAAGAAGGCGCGACAGTGGGAGATATATCTGCAGGTTTATCCTATTCTGTGATTAAGAATGCTCTCCATAAAGTAATTAAGCTGAAGCATTCCGATCAGCTTGGCAAGCAGATCGTGGTACAGGGTGGCACTTTCTACAACGACGCAGTTCTACGAAGCTTTGAGCTGATCATTGAGCGTGAAGTGGTTAGACCCGATATTGCAGGTATTATGGGCGCGTTTGGTGCTGCGCTAATTGGGTTAGAGCGTTTCGAAGAGGGGTATAGTACTACCTTGCTTGATGAACTAGCCATCGAAAAACTGACTGTTACAGCCAGCCAATCCCGATGTAAGCTGTGTTCTAATCATTGTCGACTTAACATAAATCGATTCGGCGCAGAGGACATATATATCACTGGTAATCGCTGTGACAAAGGAGCTAGGAAGAGCAAGGTCCGCAAGGAATTGCCTAATCTCTTTACGTATAAATACCAGCGGGTATTTGACTATACATCGCTAGACCTCAGTCAGGCTAAACGGGGACGAATAGGAATCCCACGTGTTTTGAATATGTACGAAAACTATCCTTTTTGGCATACCTTTTTCACTGAACTAGGATTCTCAGTAGAGCTATCCGGACCATCAGTAGACGGTATATACCAAAAGGGAATCGAAACAATGCCATCAGAATCTGTTTGTTATCCAGGAAAACTAGTTCATGGTCATATTGTTAGCTTGGTGGAAGAAGGGGTTCCGACCATTTTCTATCCGTGTATTAGCCATGAGCAACAAGAGCAAGCTGGGGCGGATGATCATTTTAATTGTCCTATTGTTACCTCCTATCCTGAGGTGATCAAAAACAATGTGGATCTCCTGCGGGAGCAAGGAGTTCGTTATCTACATCCCTTCTTACCCATTGATGATCAAAAACGGCTAGCCAAGCGTTTATATCAGGAACTTAGTGATTTTTCTATAACGAAGAAGGAGATAAATCAAGCAGTTGAGAGCGGATGGAATGAGCAAAAACAATTCAAACAGGATATTAAGCGCCAAGGGCAGAAAACGCTAGATTATATCGAGAGATATGGATTGCGGGGAGTGGTGTTAGCTGGAAGGCCCTATCATCTGGATCCTGCTATTAATCATGGTATTCCCGACCTGATAGCTTCGTTAGGAATGGTAGTATTAACCGAGGATTCTGTGGCCCACTTAGGTCGCGTCGAGCGGCCTTTGCGAGTGGTAGACCAGTGGGTGTATCACTCTAGGTTATACGCGGCAGCGAGCTTTGTGGCAGAGCATCCTAGGCTTGAACTTGTACAACTAAACTCTTTCGGGTGTGGCTTAGATGCTGTAACGACTGATCAAGTACAGGAGATATTGGACCGCTGGGATAACATGTACACAGCGCTAAAAATTGATGAAGGGAATAATTTAGGGGCAGTACGGATCCGTTTGCGTTCACTAGAAGCGGCTATAAATGAGCGCGTGTTTAAAAACAGAAAGAGAGAGGCTAGCTCACAGTGGTCATCAGCCTGGAAAGCAAAGAAGGGGGAGACCAAAGACACCCATACCATCTTAATTCCCGAGATATCTCCTATTCATTCTCAGTTTCTGCAAGAGTCCTTTCGTTTATCAGGCTACCAGGCCGTTGTCCTTCCGTCGAAGGATAAAAACGCGGTTGCAGAAGGGCTTAAGTATGTGAATAATGATGCCTGTTATCCTGCTATCATTGCGTTAGGACAGTTGATTGAAGCACTAAAATCTGGTGAGTATGATCTGACCTCCACATCGGTCTTAATTACACAAACTGGAGGCGGATGCCGGGCCACCAATTATATTGGGTTTTTACGCAAAGCATTGGTTGATGCTGCATTTCCTAGTATACCCATATTGTCCCTGAGCCCTCAACGTAGCCAAGACAATTCGGGGTTTCGTGTAAGTCCTAGCCTGTTGCATAGAGCGATGATGGGTATGGTTTACGGAGATTTGCTTATGAAGGTTCTCTACCGGGTACGACCATATGAAAAGGTGAAGGGATCAGCCAATCAATTGTATATGAGATGGGTTGATATATGCAAAAATGCCCTGAGTTCACCTGGAGTAACAGGGTTTCAAACCAACATAAAGAGTATCGTTGACGAGTTTGAGCAGTTGAGCTTAACTGACATAGTAAAACCAAAGGTGGGACTTGTGGGGGAGATTCTTGTTAAATTTCATCCGACAGCCAATAATAACGTGGTTGATATGGTCGAGAAAGAGGGAGCGGAAGCCGTCGTCCCAGACTTCATTGACTTTCTACTCTATTCGTGCTTGGGGTTTGATTTTAGATATAAGTATCTCTCAGGTAGTAAAAAGGATCAGATTTTGTATAAAACCTTGATCGCCGCTATTGAACTATACCGTCGAACCTATAAAGAAGCAATACGGAACAGCAAACGCTTTACCCCGCCAAAATCCATAACGGAGATAGCAAAAGGTGCTTCGAAAATAATCTCCCTTGGGCACCAAACTGGCGAAGGATGGTTTTTAACAGGTGAGATGGTGGAATTAATCGAGAGTGGAGTGAAAAATATCATCTGCATGCAACCTTTCGCCTGTTTGCCGAATCATGTAACAGGTAAGGGTATGATGAAGGAGCTTAAGCGAGTATATCCTGGCACCAATATTGTGGCTATTGATTATGATGCAGGAGCTAGCGAGATTAATCAATTAAATAGGATCAAGCTGATGCTATCAACAGCCTTTGATAACATGGTGTCGTCACGGAGAGATAGAGGGATAGCAGATACGGTGGCACCTATTCAAAACCATTAAGCAAGGTACTGACGCAGAGTTAGTCAACCGGGAGGCCTTATAACTATGCACACTAAGGGGCTTATAAGTAGTTGGATTAATTTAATCCTTATAGTGGAATCAGGCAACCAAAAGCAAACGGAAGAAAGGAATGGTCATAATTCTTCAGGCTAAGACCGCACAAAAAACGGATAAACTCCGTTTTTCTGCATTAATTCGATTTTATCTTCCACTGACCCTTACTTCTATTCTTACATTAACTACACATTCCCTGTTCAATGCGGGTCTGGCTAGACTGCCGTCTCCTGAGGTGTATATTTCTGCCTTTGCGGTAGCAAAAAGCTTTATGCATGTGCTTGAAAGCCCCATAATGATGGTAAGACAAACTGTTAGTGCGTTAGTCGATGATTTCCAGAGCTACCAACGGGTTCGGGGTTTTATTATTGGTTTGGTTGGCTTGATCGTGTTAGTATTTACCTTCTTGGTACTATCGGGAACAGCGAAGTGGATTATTAGGCATGCTATGGGTCTATCGGGTGAAACACTGGCTGCCACAAATATAATTCTTCATGTATTCATTATTTTTCCCGTGGCGGCTGCTGTGCGTAACTTTCTACAAGGACTCTTGATCAAATGCCAGGCTACACCGCTACTAACAGCAGCAACTGTGTTTCGGATTGTTTATGTTAGTATATTAGTTGTCTCTGTACCACGGCTTAGTTTCATCCATCCAGGAATTTTAGCGGGGCTATTATTTCTAACAGCCATCTCTATAGAGTTAGTTTTCTTGTTTGTTGGTGCTCGCTTCGTGATAGGTCATTTCGGTCAATGGTTCATGGTAAATAATGTGGGAGCGAAACAAGGGCAAAGCGAAGTTACTTCGGCAACAATCATGCGGTTCTTTGTTCCATTGATTGTCACCGCCTTTATTAAAACGTTAGCAATGCCCATTATTAATATGGGGCTCGCTAGAACGGAACGACCAGAATTAGCTTTAGCAACCTATGCCGTAGCCTGGGGGTTAGGAATGATTGTTGTTAGTCCATTAATGATGTTTCACCAAGTACCTCTCAACTTTATTGATGAAGGGGATCCCCATACCCTATGGATTGTACGTCGGTTTGCTATCTTTTTAGGATTAGGCTTATCTGGTGCTTTTTTACTACTCTCCTTTACTAACTTAGGGTATACCATTCTCACGTCTGTCATTGGAGCCAGTGAGCAGATGGGTATTTTGGCCATGGATGTGTTGAAACTGATGGCCTTATTGCCTCTATTGATGGTCTCCCGAGAATTTTATTGGGGCCTATTAATGAAACGTCGCATGACTAAGCACTTAGGTGCAGGTAAAATGGTGAACGTGGTTACATTGACGATCACCATACTGACAGTGGCCATAGTTGGGCCGAGTAACCCAGCGATCACAGGTATTATTGGTATGATTGTAGCCGAATTGTGTGAAGTACTCTATTTAGGATGGTCAGCTTTCCAGCCAGATGCATAACTTATGACCACTTGGCCAGAAGTGACGTTTAGCAACGGCACAGGTTTTGTTGCGTTAAAGCATTAATGCCGTATGCCGATGAGTAGAATATAGGGGTTACATGGGTTCTATAGACCTCCATGTAGGCCACAATCAGTCGGTGGTGATCACATTGGGTAATCAAATACCCCCTGTATCTGAGTTACAACAGAAATTAGAGTGGGTACGAAATCGAATTGCAGTGTTAGATAAAATAGAAGTGAAGCTGAAGGAAATGCGTTTTTTGGCTGAGGTTGCGCAAGAACCTGGCTTTTCAGAGGCGCAGCGCAGGGATCTTACGATGAAAGTACAGATGCTAGGCAACCAGGTGCGTAGGATGGATCAACAGAGTCAACTGAATCGGAGATCTATCCCTAATCCAGAAAACACTAATGGCACTTTCTTTCAGTAGGTGTCATTTTTACTGAATTGTGAGATCGCCCACTTGGGTCGGATTATAGGTAGAAGGTAGTTTCGATTATGACGTCTATTTCTAAGAAAACTGTAGAATTGAGACAGGGTTTATTTTGGGTTTGGAGAAATATACTATGTAAGATAAAACTCATATATATACATTAATTGGTTACGGCTAAATTTTTGTAAAGGGTTAATGTAAAAATGGAAAGGAGTTATTTTGCGATGAGTTATTTAGCGGTTAAGGTAAAGGATCAGTGCCGATATGATTGTGTGTCGCTAGGAGAGATAATGCTCCGGCTTGATCCCGGTGAAACTCGGGTTAAGAATGCCCGGCAATTCCAGGCTTGGGAAGGCGGAGGAGAATATAATGTAACACGGGGTCTTCGCAAGTGTTTTGGAATGGATGTAGCTGTAGTTACGGCCCTAGCTGATAATGATGTGGGATTACTAATTGAAGACTTCATCCTTCAGGGAGGAGTCGATCCCTCCTTTGTTAAATGGATGCCCTATGACGGCATAGGCCGGGCTGTCCGCAATGGCTTAAACTTTACAGAGCGAGGGTATGGAATTCGCGGTGCCCTTGGTGTACCGGATCGTGCCAACACTGCAGCGTCTCAACTGAAAAAAGGCGACATTGATTGGGAACATATCTTTGGTACCCTTGGGGCTCGTTGGTTTCATACTGGTGGTATCTTTGCAGCATTAAGTGAAACTACCCCAGATGTTGTGTTAGAAGCTGTCCAAGTAGCGAAGAAATATGGTACTGTGGTTTCCTATGACTTAAATTATCGTCCATCCCTATGGAATTACATAGGGGGTCAAGATAAGGCCCGAGAGGTGAATCGAGAGTTAGCTAAGTACATCGATGTTATGATCGGGAATGAAGAGGACTTTACGGCTTGTCTCGGTTTGGAAGTGGCAGGAAACGATGAGAATTTGAAAAAACTAAATATTGATGGGTATAAGGAAATGATTAAAGAAGCGGTTAAGACATTCCCTAATTTTAAGGTCATTGCTACTACGTTACGCACAGTAAAAACGGCGACTATCAATGATTGGGGAGCTATTTGCTGGGCTGATGGAGACTTCCATACAGCCACGATGCGAGAAAATCTGGAGATTATGGACCGGGTTGGTGGAGGAGATAGCTTTGCTTCTGGACTAATCTACGGACTAATGACATCAGGAGATCCTAGTGAGGCTGTGAATTACGGAGCTGCTCATGGGGCATTAGCCATGACAACTCCAGGGGATACATCGATGGCTAGCTTAAAGGAAGTTCAGCGCTTAATTGCTGGTGCGAGTGCTCGCGTCATTCGCTAAGAGCTCTGTTCTAAAGCTGAGATGAATTCATGGATTTTCGCAAAGAGCACTATATTGTTATCGGCGACAGTCAGATTATGCCCAGTATCCTCTAGCCAGAAGATTTCTTTCTGTTTTGAGCGAATCTGATTTGAGATCCGTTCGACACTAGTAGGGCGCACAGTTTTATCTCGGGTACCTTGTGTAATTAAAGTGGCAACCTCTATCTCGGGCAGAATATCTTCTGTCGCTTTGATGAGCTGGTATAATTGATTTACACTACTGATGGGATAGCGATCATAGCCGAGTAAGTACTGTTGTTGATGGGGCGGTCTTTCTTTCCGTTTCCAGGAGCCATAGGGCACAATGTATTGGAAGAACTTAGCATACTTTAACCACCAGTTAGTAGGTTCTAATGCAGCCGCTAACAGTACTAACCCATCTAGTTGATATTGGTATGCTAGATGTAGGGCTAGGAGACCGCCCATGGAATGGCCTAAAACTATTACCTGGCTACATTCATCCTTTAGTCTGGCATATCCGGAATCAGCGGTTTTTAGCCAGTCCTGGTAACGAATACCAAATAGGGCGGCCGAACTCCGACCATGCCCCGCTAATAATGGACAATACACACTATAACCCATTTGATGAAGAGAATCAGCTAAGGGTCTAAGTTCAGCAGGTGTGCTAGTGAAGCCATGTAATAATAAACAGCCTAGATTTCGATTTCCGGTTAGAAAGTAGCCTGCTTTAGGGTCTGTCATAACTTGAATATCCCCCTTCTTAACTAACTATGGGCCGATGCAATCATTGGACACCGGTCTTGACATTTATACTCTTAGTTCTATTCCTGATAGACTTGGGATAATCCTGCCGAGTTTGGTGATATTAAATTAGCTGCTATTGAAGAAATCCTAAAGGAATAGACAGAGTTTCGTAATCAAGAATACGGAGGCGATGGAAAAAGGAAAAGATATCCTTACGGCGAAGTGATAGAATGTACAAAAAAATACTAGGTTGGGGGTGAAGATGAATGAGTACACAACAGACAGGGCCAAATTCACATAAACTAACGATGGTAGCCATAACAGTATCAATTTTATTAGCCGTTATCTGTATAGGAGTTAATAGTTACCTTGTATGGTATCTACATAATATAGATTTTAACGCGGATAATCAAACACCGGCTGCTGTTTCTGCCTTGGCAGAGGATGTTAGCACGATGGATCAACGAGTGTTTGGCCTTGAACAGACTGTGGATCAACGGCTTGTTAGTTTGGAGCAAGGGGTGGATATGCGCCTGGTCAGTTTGGAGGAGAGAGTCGAACAGAGTCTTGCTAGCGTAGAGCAGATTATTAGTGAGTTGCGAGTTGACACCAAAGTTTACGGAGAGGCTCCGAGCAGTTTAGAGCCGATTTTGAAAGGGTTAGAGATGTTAGTAGCCCAGAGTCAAGATGATTTAGGTGCTCGTTTAACTATGGTGGCAGATAAACTGACGCCACCGGAACCACAGGTTATAGAGCGATTTGGACAGTCTATGTTAATTGTTCAACCGGGTGACTCCATATGGTCCATGGCCAAACGATTTCAAGATCCTCCAACATCAACGTTTATAAATCGAATCGTTGAAATAAACAATATAAGTGATCCGAAACGGATACCCATTGGATCTATTCTCATTATTCCTGAATTAACAGGACTCTAGGGTTGGCTTAGCTTTGTGGCAGGATAATAGATTCCTCCGTAATACATAGGAAACTCTGAGAGTTATCTCTCGGGGTTTCTGTGCGTATATGGAACGAAGAAGATTATTTGCTTTTCTGTGATGCGAGCCGAGTTAAACGCGCCTCTGAAGAAAATTGGTTATGGATGACATAATTACTGTCTAGGATAATTAATGAATTTATCCGTAGTTAATATTTGGCCAAGAAAATCTATGAAAGGCTAGGTATTGCATCTTACTAGGCGAAATGGCATAAATACCCTGCCTAGCTGGCTTGTTTCGCCATTGACAATTCACCACTAGTATGGTAATATTTTAGAAAAATAGCATAGTATGTTAGAGACCACTATTAGCAGGAGGTGAGATCGCAAGCTTCAGGGTTTTGTTTCTCTAGTCGACAAGAGAAGGGAGCAATATACCGTGAAAAAGAGCTTAATTAGTGAGTGGACAGTAGCTAATCATATCTATCAGTTGTTCATGGTGGATAAAGACGACGGTAACCCCTTGATCATTCTACAAACGAATCAAGCGGGCTCATCTCATAAAGTCCAGTTTTTATGGGAAGAAGGATCTGACTTCACTGATGGAATTACCGAAGCGTTAATCACCCGATATACCCAGCAGTCAGAGGATTTAATCGTTGGAATTATGGTCTCTCCTCGAGGAAAGGTTTTGTTTGGATGGACACCTTGTTCACAGGAGTCACCCTGTTTATCACTGATGCAAGGACGCTGGCAAGTAAAAATTGAAAAGAGTGCAAGTGTAGAGTTCCTACGCTGGGTGCGCAAAAGCCTACAGATGGTAGAGCGGATGGCATCATAGCACCGATTTCTGCATCTCTTTATTAGGAGGATTTAGTAGATGGTGGAAGATTCAGACTTGAATATGGTTACATAGTCTTGTTAACATGGAAACACCATGGTGACAAGACTATTTTATTGCATAGGCACAGCATACAGATAGCATCGATTTTCTCGGTCATACCCATCAAGAGGCAGGAATAAGTTCCAATCTGACGAAGGCTAACAGTATGCCTAGACAAGGCCGAATAGTATACCAGTAACAACTGTTTTTAAGAGGAGCTGATCATTTCGTGGGGGATAAGAGACACAAGTTGCCAACACTACAATGGACTCATAAAAGAAGTACTACTAGCCTTCCTGTCTACCCGGCTATACCGATTGAACAATATGGGTTGGATCCCAGTGAGAATTCTATTTTTTTTGGTGACAATCTCCATGTTTTGCCCTACTTAATTGAGCAGTATCGAGAAAAGGTAAAGCTAGTCTATTTGGATCCTCCCTTTAATTCTAAGGTAAAATATAAGCGGACAG
>SKHL01000260.1 GCA_007116995.1 Limnochordia bacterium | reverse complement strand
TTTCTCAGTTAGCCAAAGAGTTTGGTATGCCAGCTACCATCCGCGAGGCCGGGGTTGAGGAAGGCCGCTTTATAGCCATAGTTAAGGATATGGCCTATGAGGCATTTGCAGATCAGACCACGACGACCAATCCTCGACTACCGCTAGTTGAGGAACTCGAGATACTGTATAAACAAGCCTATTATGGATATGATGAATGGCAAAAGCAAAAAGAGAGCGTCGTAGCTGCTCCCGAACAAGCATCAGATCAGATGGATATTGCGATTCATAGTCTAGTAGATAAACAGATCGAGAGCCAGTTTGCCGTAAATGGAAATTCCACAACAAACTGAGAGTAGATTCCTTGGTTGTTGGTTCCAAGACATATAATCCTCAGAGTGACTTAGTCTTCGTCAGAAGGCTGCGGAATGAAGAGGATTATTTTTTTTACTCTAGTACGCAAAGCCACCACCATGTGGAGATCACTAGCGATGCAGGGTGTATATGCTACAAAAAATGGGAGTGATTAGGTAGATGTGGTTATTGTTCAGTTGACGAAGGTGCGTTGCTGTAGTAATATTTAGTTAATCGTTATCATTTGTGTTAATTTCGAAGTGATGATGGTTAACACTAAGTAGGTAATTCTTATTAGGGGGGATGTCCATGACTCCGTTGGAGTTAGCTTTACAAACAGAAGTAGACGGCAAGGCCTATTACCTAAAACAAGCGAAAACTACAGACGACGTGCAGTTGCAGAAACTATTTAGCATGTTAGCCGATGACGAAGAAAAACATTATCAGATTGTCAGTGAAATGATTAAGGGACAGTATCGGTTAATGGAGAGCAATACATTAGCGAATGTAAAAACAGTATTTGCGGATAAGCTGGCAGCTAACGAAACCTTTCAAGTAGAAATTGATAATATTGAGGCCTATGAGCAAGCAGTAAAGTTTGAAGACGATAGTATTGCTTTATATAAAGACTTAGCTAAATCAGCAAAGTCTAGTGTGGAGGAAGAGTTATTCCGTGAACTAGTTCGAGAGGAATTGCGCCATCGCGTGATCCTGCAGAACTTATTAGAGGCGATTAGGCACCCTCAGAGCTGGGTTGAGGACTGGGAATTTAATTCCAAGGATGACGAATACTAAACTCCGAGGAACAAAATGGATTGCGAGGAAAGAGGTATGTCGTGGTTGGATGGAATTACCAGACGTCTTCCCGTTCAATGTGGGGGTAAAAATCACCCTAGGGTGGCACAGCTACGTTATGAAGATGGAAGTGCGTATCTTCTTAAGATAGCAAAGGACCCTAGCACAGTCCTTCCTGAGGTTGAGGCGTTACAAGCGCTTAAAGAAGCAGGAGCTCCCGTTCCTACACTAATTGATTATGATAAGAGTGGCATCATAGTGCTAGAGTATATCTCTGGAACCCCTTGGGGTGATTGCTCGGAGTCAGAATTGCTTGCTAACCTACCGAAATTCTGTTGTGGTTGGGATACTATGGTACAAGTCTGGCAAAATATTTCTTCACAGCTCGTTAGATTTAGTGAAAACAGGATTGACGAGGATAATGAGTTTGTGGAGGAAATGACCGATTTAGGAAGATGGTTATGTGGAAAGACCTCGTATCCAAAGGATGCTTATTCGGCTTGGACAGGGATCGTTGACTTAGCTCGCTCTGCTCCCCGCAGATTTGGCACACTAGATTACAATCCCTATAATGTACTGGTTCATGGTAAAGCTGTAGTTTTTTTAGATTTTGAATCTCTGGGGTATGACTGGGACTATCGCAGAATGTGGCAGTATACTACGAAAGTCCGTAGTAATAGTGGTTTATGCTGGTTCCCAGTGCTAAGAGAGGTGTGCTCCCAGGATGTCTTTGCAGATGCGCATTATGTACTGTTTGTAGCTATGGCTATATATAAACGGTTTTGTAATATAGAAATTAACAAAGAAGCTGCTGTGAAGATGTGGGGTAATCAGAGTGCTGACCATAAGCACTTGCGTGCCTGGCGCAATGCTTGGTAAATATCACGTGATGATAATAGAGATTCTTGATTTGTGAAAGGAGGTGAGTAGAATGGCTTTCCAACCTCGTGGTCGTGATGTAGTTATTGGTGATATACCATGGCTTGCTCGGATGATTGATAAAGCTCGGGCCAAAGCTGATGGGACTATAGAAGATTATATTTACCCGTGCCCGGATGACAAGAAATTGTTAGCAAAGTTAGACATGTCTGGGGATCAGTTCGCTGCTGTCGTGGCAGAGAGTTCTTCAGATGAAGATGTGATCCAAAAGGTTAAATCGAGGTATAATGATTAAAAGATTATGCTCGGCTAGGCAGGTGTCTGGTCGAGCGCTTTTCTGTTTATAGAGTCCTGTCTAGCTAAGGAAACGAATAAGGAGTGATTAAGATTGAACAGAGAGTATAGTCAAAAATGGAACTTAGATGTGTTCTTTAAGGGGGGTAGCGGCTCTCCTGAATTTATCGCTTTTCTAGATAATCTATCAGAGGATGTTCGTATATTGGCTAATCGGATTGAAACTATGGTTGAGGAGCTTAATCAGCAAACTATCCATCAGGTCGTCAATGAGATGCAAGAAATTGAAGGACGATTTCAAGAGGCATCGGCCTTTATCGGATGTTTGGAAGCTCAGGATGTTGATGATAAACAAGCAGGGGTGTTACAAGGACGGATCTCTCAATTATTTGCGGATTATGAATCGACGTTGACTCTGTTTGATCAAAAATTAACCCAAATTGGTGACCAAAGGTTTAATGAGTATTTGCGGTCGCCAGACATAAGTCCAATTTCCTTTGCTATTGCTGAGCGACGCCAGCGTGCATTGTTAAAACTCCCTGCAGCCTTAGAAGGTCTGGTCAATGCATTGGCTGTTGATGGTTACCACGGTTGGGAGGACCTTTATAGCACGATTGTCGATCAAATACATTTGGCTGTAGAAATAGATGGGGAAACAAAGAAACTCTCTGTAGGACAGGCATCCAATCTGCTGTCTAGTGCCGATCGATCTCTACGGAGCAGAGTATTTCAGCAGTTAACTAACGCTTGGGGAGATCAGGGAGAATTGTGTGCTAGCGCGTTAAATCACTTAGCTGGGTTTCGCCTTAACTTGTATAAGAAACGGGGCTGGAGTTCCGTTCTGCAGGAACCATTGTTTCTAAATCGGATGTCTGAGCCAACGTTAAACAGTATGTGGGCAGCGATCGAATATGCGAAACCAAAGTTAGTGGAGTATTTAAAACGCAAGGCGAAGCTGTTAGGTGTCGATAAGCTAAGTTGGTATGACTTGGAAGCTCCATTGGGGACAGATTGCCAATCCATAGCCTATGGTGATGCGTCAGAATTTATAATTCAGCGATTTAATCAGTTTAGTTCTGATATGGCCAAGTTTGCCAAGATGGCTTTGGAGAATGAGTGGATTGAAGCAGAAGATCGTCCTGGGAAACGGCCTGGGGGTTTTTGCACGGAATTTTCACAGAGTAAACAAAGTAGGATTTTCATGACGTATTCGGGTACGAATCAAGGTGTATCGACACTAGCCCATGAATTAGGGCACGCCTATCATGCCTATGTTGTTCAAGATATGCCGGTCTTTGCAAGAGACTACTCCATGAATGTGGCAGAGACAGCATCAACCTTTGCTGAACTTGTGGTCGCCAACGCAGCCATTCAGCAGACAACAGATGAGGCAGAACGCTTAGGTCTATTAGATGATAAGATTCAATCGAGTGTAGCATTTTTTATGAATATCCACGCTAGGTTTTTGTTTGAAGTACGTTTCTATCAGGCGAGGAGTCAGGGTCAGCTAACAGTTGAAGAGCTAAATGAGCTGATGACCCTAGCCCAGAAGGACGCATATGGTGATGCTCTTGATCAATATCATCCTCAATTCTGGGCGTCTAAGTTGCATTTCTACATAACCGATGTGCCTTTTTATAACTTTCCCTACACGTTTGGTTATCTATTTAGCACAGGAGTCTATGCCCAGGCTTTAGTGGAAGGTGAAGATTTTGCTAAGAGATATCGAGATTTATTGCAGGATACCGGACGAATGCGGGTTGAGGATCTGGCGCACAAGCATCTAGGGGTAGATTTAGCTGGTGAGGATTTCTGGCAGGCCGCTGTTAACCTGGTAATGCAGGATGTGGATGAATTCTTGGCCATCACAGCGGAGCAAGTAACCTTGGACTAATTTAAACTAGTTGAGGAAGCTTTTCCTATGAGAAATCAAGCTTAACAGGGAATCTGAAGGAATTAATCATCCGACAGAGAAGTGTTATTCTTGGATAGGAGAGTGAATAATGGATAAGCGACTGCAGATTAAAGGAGAGCAGCGGGATCAGCTTGTTACCGAGATTAAGCAATATTTCCTAACAGAACGGGATGAAGAAATCGGCGATCTAGCGGCAGGTTTGTTACTAGACTTTTTCGGGGAGAAAATGGGTCCTTTCTTATATAATAACGGTTTGCGCGATGCTACGGCTTATATAAGGGATAAGCTTGAGGATCTTCCTGGGTTAGAAATTTGGAGATAACACCATGGATGGAAGTGCGAGGATGATCAGATGATACAGGTGCAGAATTTGCGGTTTACCTACCCAAATGCCCAAATCCAGGCGATTAAGGGTGTGGATTTCCAAGTAGCTCAGGGAGAAATATTTGGATTTTTAGGACCCTCTGGTGCTGGGAAGAGTACCACACAGAGAATCGTTATCGGCCTGCTTAAGGGCTACCAGGGTTCAGTTCAAGTTATGGGTGAGGAAGTACGAGAGGCTAAATCAAGCTTTTATGAGAAAATCGGGGTCAGTTTTGAGCTCCCCAATTTATATAGCAAGTTTACTGCATTAGAGAATCTTCGGTTTTTTGGTTCTCTCTATTCTGGGAAAACCCAAGATCCCTTACAGCTTCTACAGCGGGTTGGTTTAGCGGATGCCGCAAATCAGCCAGTGGCGAAGTTCTCTAAAGGAATGAAAATGCGCTTAAACTTTTGTCGCGCTTTACTAAATAATCCCGATATCCTGTTTCTTGATGAGCCCACATCGGGGTTAGACCCAGTCAATGGGAAAAATATCAAGAACATCATCCAGGAGCAGCAGCAATTGGGGAAAACGATTTTCTTGACAACACACAACATGACAGTAGCTGATGAGCTGTGTCATCGAGTTGCGTTCATTGTTGATGGTCAGATTTCTCTAATTAATTCCCCCACTAATTTAAAGGTATCCAAGGGCGAGAAGAAAGTACGAGTGGAGTACGGGAAAGATGGAGCTAGCGAAGAGCGGGAGTTTGCTTTAGCTGGATTAGCCGATAATCAGGAATTCATTCAATTACTACGTTCTAAGTCTGTTCAAACGATTCACACGCAAGAGGCTACCCTTGAGGAGATCTTCATTGCGGAAACAGGAAGGAATCTGGTATGAGATTTGTCGCGGCTTTCACCCATGATGTTCGGTTTCAATTTCGACATCGGTTCTATTATGCGTATTTATTGTTGACCATAATCTATATACTCACATTATGGTATATCCCCAGCTTCCTTAAAAGTGATGTGCTTATCTTGATCCTATTCTCCGACCCATGTGGATTAGGTTTCTTTTTTGTCGGTGGAATGATTCTGCTAGAGAAGGAGCAAAACACGTATGATGCTCTGTTTGTCACACCCATCACCGTACACCAGTTCTTGTTTGCCAGGATTTGTTCTTTAGCGTTGTTAGCCATTTCTGCGAGTGTGGTTATAGCCTTGTTTGCTGCGGGTAATGGCCAGTTCAGTCTAGGGTTGTTAGTAACTGCCATTGCACTCAGCAGTGTATGTTTTACTCTTTTTGGGATCACCTTAGCGGTTCGGGTGAGAACGTTGAACCAGTACCTAATCGGGTCGGTAGTATACAGTGTATTATTTATCCCATTGCTACAGTTTTTTGGGATCATAAGCCATCCATTCCTATCAATACTACCCACATGGCCTTCTCTGCAATTAATTCGGGCTTCATTTGGGCAGGAACCGTTTCGTATCGACAGTTTACTGATTTTATTGATTTGGACTGGCATTGCTTATATTTGGGCATACAAATGGTTTCGCCACTATATACTTGAGAAGTTAGGAGACTAGTCCTGTGATCAAATTACTCAGCCTAATTCGAGCGGATACCAGATCCATTTTCCGCGATGTAATTCTGATGTTGTCTCTGTTAGGACCGTTCTTAATCGCCTTAGTATTACGGATCGGATTACCCTTGGCTACCGCGTATTTACAGGATGTATTAGATTTCGATTTGACCCCATTCTTCCCATTAATCCTGGTTTTTCAGCTTTTTTTATCAGCGATGATAATCGGGGTGCTAGTAGGCTTTATCATCCTAGATGATCGTGATGAGAACATTCTAGTGTACCTGGCCGTGACACCACTGTCCATGTCCTCCTACTTAGTCTACCGTTTGCTCAGTCCAGCGGTGATTTCTTTTCTAATAACGATTATTGCGGTAAAGATAGGTGACGTTACGACCCTATCCATCGCACAATTACTACCGGTCATTTTGTTAGCCTCATTAGAAGCGCCCATGAGTAGTCTGTTTCTTGCCAGTTATGCCAGTAATAAAGTTGAGGGCTTAGCACTCTCAAAAATATTAGGCATCCTATTTGTGGCTCCTGTAGTCGCTGTGCTAGTAGATAGTGTCTGGCGTTTCGCCGCTGCTATCCTACCACCGTTTTGGCTAGCCCAGGGGGTGTATACAGTTGGTCAAACCCAAGGATGGCTGTGGCTGGTGGTTGGAGCACTAGTTCATGTGCTGATGCTATCTATGTTGTTTAGGAAATTTGTCTATCGAGTGAGCCAGGTTTAATCTGCAAAAACAACCAGCCATCATTATCCGTTGACCGATCCTTTGAATATACTAGGTCAAAGGAGTGAGCGGCATGGATATTCTAGACAAGTTTTTGTCGGTTACAGATGAAGTAGACCCCCTCGATAGTTGGTCTAATGGGGAGGTGACTAGTAGCCGCTATTATACAGTTAGCGGAGCTCTAGATCCGAAGGGATTATTTAGTGAGCAGATTTTTTGTGAAACGGCTGCCACACCACCATGTGGTAGGGGTGATCACAACTATGGGCATATTCAACTGATCATTCCAATGTTTAATTGGACTGGTTATAGACGCTAGCCTATTCCACTAGGAGAGATACTAGGTTTATCAGCAAGCTTAGTTAAACGGCTGATTTATTATCAGTTGTATATGGTAACAGACCCGGGTGTGTCTTGGATGCCTAGATACCGTTGGATTCGTCCTAGTACCTACCGGAAATGTAAGAAACGCTACGGCGTTTCCTTCCAGGCTAAGACTGGAGCGGAAGCCCTAGCCGAATTTTTCGCGTCTGTTGATCTTAATAAGAAGAAAGCCCAACTTGTTCGGGATCGCTATTATGCCTCCAGGGCTGATCGAGCGCGGCTCGAAGCACGCCTTGTTGACCTTAGTATACTTCAGTCTAACCCAGGATTGGATAAGTTATTGTTAACGACCATACCAGTAATTCCACCAGCTGCGCGCCAGCTTCTAAGTGGATATACCATTGAAACAGATATCACCTATTTGTATCGAGATGTTATCGCTTGTAATCGAAGATTACGTCGGTTACTTGCTGGGAACGCGCCACAGGTAATCAGGAATAGGGTAGCAGGACTCTTGCAAGGCTGTCTCGACCAGCTAATAGATGGGCTGCGAATTTTACAGAGGGATATTCAGCATCGCAGGGTGGATAGTCGTGATTACAATCGCTCTTGACTAGCATATAGGGATTGTATTATACTGTCATTATCGAAAACCGATATCAGCGCCCGCATAAGGAGTTGAAATCCTTGGAAGAGAAAGTGTTACGCAAGCTATTTTTAGGTTTTATTCACATCCATATACTACATCATGCTAGACAGGAACCGATTTATGGGCTTTGGATGATTAAAGAACTGCACCAGCATGGGTATTCGATTAGCGCTGGCACACTATACCCGATTCTAAGCGGTTTAGCCAAAGATGAATTACTGTCCGTGGAGGTTAAAGTGATCAAGGGCAAGGTACGGAAGTATTACAGTATTACGGCGAAGGGGAAACACGTTCTAGCAGAAGCAAGCCAGAAATGTGCCGAACTATTTCAAGAAATTAACGTTGAACTATAGGAGAGTGGCAGCGGTGTTTTCTTTGAGGGATGTAGAGTATAAGCAGATAATCAAAATAGATCAATTAGACATTCCCTGGAGACAAGTGGTTTGTATCTTTGGGGAAAGTGGATCCGGGAAGACCACGTTCCTTCGTTTACTGAACCATCTAATCTCATGTGATCGGGGTCAAATTCTGTTTGATGGGATGGATCTAACCCAGTTAGATCCCGTTGCTTTAAGGAGACGGGTAGTGATGTTGCCTCAAACCCCTGTTGTACTGGATGGAACCATAAAATATAACTTTATTAGAGGGCTAGAGTTTGCCGACAAATCCATCCCTGATGATCAGGAGATGGAAGAAATGTTGGATTATGTGCAGTTAAGTAAGCCACTGTTTACAGAGGCTAGTAAGCTATCAGGAGGAGAAAAGCAACGGATGGCGTTAGCTAGAGTTTTCCTGTTAGGACCGGATGTGTTATTACTCGATGAGCCATCAGCTGCATTAGATGAAGAAACAGAGAAGATTGTCATTAATAAGATTGTCGACTATGTACAGAAGAAAGAGCTTTCTTTGATTATGGTGACTCATTCTAAGCAAGTGGTGGAGACTTACGCTGAGTACACTATTTCCATATCAGAAGGAAAACTCAAAGCAGCGGGGGTGCCTACATGGAAAACGGAAGCGTAATCGATATTGGATTTTGGCAGTTAACAGCAGCCTACATTTTTATTGTACTTCTATTGTTCATTGTGCGAGCGAGAGGTATTAGCCGAGAGAAGGAGATCATTATCGCCTCCTTCCGGATGACAGTGCAATTGGTATTAGTAGGGTATCTATTGGGCTATGTTTTTGCTAACGACCATTGGCTCTGGACGCTATTAATTCTTAGTGTGATGTTAGTGTTTTCCATAGTTAATGTTTATCGACGAGTGCGAGTTAGCTTATCGCCAAGGCTAA
>SKHL01000001.1 GCA_007116995.1 Limnochordia bacterium | reverse complement strand
GCTTAGTGCAATGTAAGGAATATAATCCTCATATTCGAGTAGGTATCTTATACATGGCTGGCTTATACCGACCGTGGAATTATGCCAAAACGCTGGATTGCTACTCTATTCACCCCTATTTCTATGGAATAAAACCAGAGATTATTCAAGGGTGTAAGGAAAATGGGGTAAGCCTCTTTGCTTGGACTGTGAATGACCCTCAATATATGGCGGGGTTTGTGCAAGCTGGAGTGGAAGCCATTATTACTGATAAGCCTCAACTCCTGATAGCACTGGAAGAAGGAGTGGAATCCCATGAAGTTTAGCTATGGGAAGATATTTGTATTAGGTTTAGGTTTTCTAATCATCTCTTTAACTTGGTCTGTATATAACGCCTATGTACCTCCGATTCTAGATGGATTGTTATCCCATCTGCCCTATTCCGATACCCTGGTAGGATTTATCATGACCTTTGATAACATCGCGGCTATAATTCTCATCCCCTATTTCGGAGCTCTGAGTGATAGTACTTGGACTCGCTTTGGTCGGCGGATGCCATTCTTGCTGATAAGTGTGCCAATTGCTGCTTTCTTTTTTGCGATAATTCCTAATTTCAGTTCTTCACTACTGTACTTAATACCCATAATCGTAGTAATGAATATTGCGATGGCAGCCTTTCGTGCACCAGCTATTGCGCTCATGCCTGACTTAACTCCATCGAATTTACGCAGTAAGGCAAATGGGATTGTGAATCTGATGGGTGGATTCGGTGCTTTGCTTTTCTACTTCATCTTTACATCCTTTTTCTCTGGAGAGCAGACGTTTCTCGCATTCCCGGTGGTTAGTGGGGTGATGGTCATCGTCCTAATCGCTTTATTCCTCGTAATCAAGGAACCGATGGATCAGTTTACTGCAGCCAAGAAGCGACCGCAGGGTATTACTCAATCCTTGTTACGAATCATGAAAGAACCAGAAGGTAGCACTAGATTTATGATGTATGCCATCTTTATGTGGTTTGTGGGCTGGAATGGAGTAGAAACGTTTTTTACCCTCTATGCCATGGATAAGTGGGGGCTCGAGCCAGCCCCGGCTGCGTTTTATTTAGGGTTCTTTTCATTATCTTTTTTAGTTATGGCGATTCCTAGTGGATTTATGGCTACAAAGCTAGGACGGAAAAAGATAGTCCGTGCTGGTTTAATTGGGATGGTGTTTATGCTCGGTTCTTTTTACTTCGCCTCCCCCATCCCATTGGCTATCGGGTTACTGATCCTAGGCGGTATTTTTTGGGCGTTAATCAACATTAATTCCTATCCAATGGTAGCAGACATGGCTCCAGTTGCGCAACTAGGAACCTTCACAGGCTTATATTATTTTTTCTCCTCCTTAGCAGCCATAGTGGCCCCTCCCATATTTGGTGTGTTAATGGATCTCGTTAATACACGGATGATCTTGTTCCCACTAGCAGCATTAGCCTATTTAGTTGCCCTATGGTTAATGGATCGGGTAAACAAGGGGGAAGTGCAGCCGGAAATATCCTAGCTGTTTATAATACCTAGAGGGATTAACTTTCGGATTAAAAAAGTAGCTAGGGCGATTTTAAGAAGGTCAAAAAGTATATATGGAGCCACACCCGCCATGACTGCCTGGACGAAGGCAAGACCCAATACGGCCATCAGCCCTAGTGTTCCTAAGGAGTAGATCACCAGCAACCCAACACTTAATATGCCAAAGATAATCGCCGGGTTGCTGGTGCGATATCGAGCGGCTAACCAACCAATTAGCACTGCACTCAATATAAATCCCCATAGGAAGCCAGCAGTGGGACCGACAAGGATGGAAAAGCCGGCCATCCGGTTAGCAAACACCGGAAGACCGATGGCACCAAGCAATAGATAGGCTAGTTGGCTAAAAGCCCCATATTTGGCTCCTAAAACAAAACCAGCCATAGTTGTAAAGGTTATCTGGAGTGTAAAGGGTACAGGAGTGAAGGGGAGAGGAAAGGATATAAGAGCACCCACCGCAGTTAAAGCAGTGAAAAGTCCAACTAATGTAAGTTTACTTGTCTGTAATCCAGATGTCATCGCATATTCTCCCTTAGATGAATTGTTAACCATAAACAAATATAGGTTTACATATAATCCGAATTAGGTTTCCCCTTAAAAATTGACTATATGTCCTTCTTCGGTTAAGTACGAATGGATACATCACCAGCCCAGAGTCCTTCTGTGCGACCATCTTCATATTCTACCAATAGTGACCCATCGTCAGCAATGTCGATCGCCTTTCCTCGATGGGTAGCTGAAGCTGTACTTATCGTGATGTTTTTCCCTACAATACATGAATAGTGTTTAGAAGCGGTAATTAAGCAGCGAAATTGATCGCCTTGGTGAAGCAGATATAGTTGATCCATCCGACTTAATAGTCGCTTTAGCAGTAGCTTGGAATCGACTTCCTTCCCCGACACACTCTTTAGAGATGAAGCAATATTTCTGAGCTCGTCTGGCCAATCGTCTGGATCTTGGTTTACATTTATGCCGATTCCAACAATCAGATAATGAACACTTTCCATATCTGCGGATAGTTCTGTTAGAATCCCGCAAATTTTCTTGTCAGCGACCAAAACGTCGTTTGGCCACTTAATCTGTGCCGGGATCTGATACTGCTGGTGTAAGACTTCTGTAACAGCCAGCGCCGCCAGTAACGTTAGCTTCGATGCTTGCTGCGGGGCGATCGCGGGTTTGAGATAGATGGACAGGTAAAGACCCTTTCCCTGCGAGTGCCACTCTCTTCCTCTGCGACCCCTTCCTTGGGTTTGCTCTTGAGCGATTAAGGTAAATCCTTCTTTTGCACCTTGTTTAATGTAGTCTTTGATACAGTGGTTTGTCGACGGTACCTGGGGCAAACTTAGTACATCCTGGCCAATAACGGACGTGTTTAAGGTTGCGTTCATTTCTTGCGTAGTAATCTGTTCCGGAGTTTTAATGAGTCTATACCCAACTCGCGGAGAGGCTTCGATCACATAGCCCATTCGCCGTAGGCTGTTGATTTGCTTCCATATGGCCGTTCGGCTTATGCCCAAACGACGACTGAGTTCTTCCCCGGATACGTGGTCCCCCTGTTTATGTAATTGCTTAAGAATGTCCTGACTCACAGTAGGCATCGGACTTCACCTCCCTGTTTTTACTATACAATAGCAGCAGACGCATTGTCAACCTAAATATTTGATAGGTTTACAAATTCAATGCAGATATATCTTAACCCTCGCCATATACGTGGGGTTAAGATATATCTGCTTCAGCTAGGATTTATGCTTTACCCAGTTTGATACATTTCCTAGATCCTTGTACGCTTGTGCTAAATACCGGGCCGATTCCGCATCTAAGCCGTCTTCAAGCAGTTGACCCTCGAACTTGCTAACTCCCTTGCGCCTTGAGTATAGCGCGAGGGGAACCAGATAACCGCAATGAGCGATTAGCCGTACAATATTAGCGATTATCTGGCCAAATGCACCTACCGTTGACGCAACCTTCATGACTGATTTTGGACAAAATTCGTGGGTGTTAGATTCTTTAGGGTATTCATGTAATCCTTGGTCATCTGGAGGGCTTCTTTTTGATCAATACCTGCATTAATTAATTCCTTGTAAAATATGCCCACTGCCTTTCCCATACTAACAGCGGCATCCTCTGAGTAGAGCGAGATCATGATATCTTTGATTAGTTTGGGTATTTTTGTCGATACCATATCTAACATTTCGCCTATTTCTTGGACTGGGATGTCATTGTTACTCATTGAAACACTCTCCTTTGTAAATTTATGAGGGGACTAACTAAAAGGGGCATGGTGTACTGTAATACCAAAGTAAAAATCTCGGCTGCAAGGTTAACTGGTGGCGGGTAACAACCTGCTAGGTCTCGTCGGATTTTCTGTTTTAGTGCCTTCGGTAATTGAGGTTTTATTTGCCGCATCTGTTGGAGAATAGTTACTTCCTCTTTCAGTATTGATCGGAAGGTAGGATCCTCAATTATCAGATTATATACCGTCAGTTGCTCCTGTTGGCATAAGGACTTCTGCAAATAGCCGCGGGCTAGTTTTTGATAGGACTGCTCCATCGTTTGAGCCATGATCACACCTCCTGCCCAAGCCAGCTTCTTAACTTCTGTCTACCATAATACGCTTTACTCTTGATGGTACCTTCAGGCAGATTTAGCATCACTGCTAGTTCCTTGCAGCGTAGATTCTCGACATACAATCCATAGATGATAGTTCGTGTGTCTTCATCTAGAGTGCTGAGTGCTTCGTAAACTAACAGATTGTCCGCGGTAGACTCTAGCGCTGGATCTAGGCTTGACAGTTCGGGCAAGCTGTCGGATACTAACTGCTTTTTTCTCAACCAATCGACCATCTTATGATGGGCAATCCTGAGTAGCCAGGCCTTATACGAATCAATAGAATCTGGTGGTCGTTGGTATAGTGCGAGAAATGTCTCTTGCATCAGATCCTCAACCACTTGATCGTTGCCTAGTTTGAATTTGAGGTACGCATATACACTGTCTGCATAGCACTCATAAATCTGCTCAAAGGTCATGCCCTCATCCCCTTCACCTATATAGTCGGGATTTTACTTAACATGGTTCAAGCAAATTCCAGATTTTCCTCTTATTTTTATTCTTCTTATCTTCTCCCACAATCTTTATGCATCATGTGAACGGCTGTATCGTGTTTGTTAGTGAATGGAAGCCTATAAGATAGGAGTAAGAGGCTATAGCAAGATTTATGCTTGATCATATTCTATACTGAACAGACAATTATGCAAGGGAGGTATAGAAAATGGGAATTCGTAATGAGTGTTGCTTTTGCCCAGATGCATGGGAGGCTTTTGTTGGTGAATGGGTTTTTGTTTACCTAGCTTATGATAATCAAGCCTTCTTTGGTTTGCCATGGCAAATAGATCAGGTACAAGATCGCTACATTGTTGCTAGACGTTGGACGCAAGATTTAGGGTGGCAAAATGTAGTAATCCCTTGTGATAAGATTCTAGCTTTAGTCGATGCTCTTCCAGATCCACCTCCTGTTCCACCAGTAAACAATGAAAACAATGTAATACCAGCAAACAATCAAACTCCAACAGTAAAAAATCAAATTACTCCAGTAACGAACAGGTAGTCAAAGGCGAAGGAGGTCTCTCCCTTGGGGAAGAGACCTCCTTAACTTTAAACCCCTAGTTCACGTTGCTAGGTATCTTCCATAGCTCAGGGGAGCCTGTTGCACAGCCTTGTATAGTTGTTTGTCGACCTCACGGAAGAGAGACTTGTCGGGTTTGCCATTGACTTCAATAATCCAAGGGTTTCCCTGTTTGTCTACACCAAAGTCCACGCTGAGCTCTCCTAAGTGTCCAATGGACTTCTCTAGTGTGATAGCGGTCTGTAGTGCTAGTTTTTTTATTTTTGGATAGAGTTTGTCTGGATTGAAGCTTGCATAACGAAAAACCTCTTCTACGCTGGTCATGGCGTGACACAGGTTGGTTATATAGGAATAGGACAAGGCAATTCGACTAAGATTAGCAGTGACTTGCCATTTTCCTATATCGTTTTTCTGGACAATTAAACGAGCGTCAAAGACCCTATTGTCCACTTCTGCAAAGGGAATATAAGCCTGCATTATGAATTTACCCAGGTGTCGTTGTTCTAGGTACCGTATCAGATCGCTGGCAGAGTCAAAGCTATAAATGGGGTATTCGGTGTTGCTATAGAGGTAAAATTCATTGTCAACAGCGTCGATTCGATAAATGTTTAAGCCTTGTCGTCCTTGACGGGGCTTAAGGATAACCTGGTAATACCTTTGTAAAAAGGATAGAAGCTGTCTTGGTTGATAGAGGTGGGTTTCGGGTAAGTGTGGGTTCAGATCCCCATTTAAAAGGGCTTGATACACGTCCCACTTATCAAATTTCGTTATCTCATTAAAAATTCTGTTAGGCCCAATTATGTTGCTTAGTCTAGTTACAAGATCTCGCTTATCAGTAAATAGACGATTAAATATGGCCCTCGGAATAGGACAGGTTACACGGTTCCATCGGATACCGTCCCATAATAATCCGGTTGCTTGTTGGCTACTCCAATGAATACTCTTGGGTGTAAAGACAAGAATTTGCATATCCAGCGTACTTGCTATCTGATAGCCGGTAAGGGGCATTAGACGTATGCCTAATAGACCTATAATTGGTAGCTTTTCCATATCCATCACCTTCTACTTCTAGTATATGAACCAGTTGGCAATGTGTTTATGAAATCGAAAAGCGGCCCTCATTCAATCTTGGGGCCGCTTAGTCTTAGCTAGCAATGGAATCTTATCTGTTTGCCTGGTTTGCCGCAGGTTCGCCTAATTCTTGGTGAGCCTCTTTTAATAAGCGGATAATCTCTAAATTTTGCGGACAAGCGTCCTCACAAAGACCACACTCTACACAGCGTGATGCGTCTTGCTCTTTACTAACTAAGCGACTATACCCACGCCGACCTTGCGGATATGCATCCCACATTGATGCGTTATTTAAAGTCGAAAACACATTTGGAATGCCAACCCCTTGGGGGCAGGGTAAGCAATAGCGGCAGTCTGTACAATTCACTTTTATCCGACTAGTAAAGAACTCTTTCACGTTGTTAATTATGACTAACTCATCTTTCGTGAGAGAGTTGGCCATGCCATGATCGGCAATAGCTAGGTTTTCAATGACTTGATCCATGGTGCTCATCCCACTTAGCACCACGGCCACCTGGGGATGATTATATACCCAGCGAAAGGCCCACTCGGGTGGAGACTTCTGCTCTTGCGCCTGCGCCCAGATTTCGTGAACAGGCCCGGGTAAGTCATTTGTTAACTTGCCACCGCGTAATGGCTCCATAATAATAATGCCAATATCTTTGGCGACTGCATAATGTAAGCCTTCTAGGCCAGCCTGGTATTGTTCATCCAGGTAATTTAGCTGGATTTGGCATACTTCCCAGTCATAGGCATCCACGATTTCTTTAAATACCTCTAATTTATCATGGAAGGAAAAACCAATATGTTTAATCCGCCCATCGGCAACAGCCCGCTCTAGAAAGTCAAAAACCTTTAATTCCTGGGCCTTTTTCCATGTGCCTGCATTGAGTGCATGGACTAAGTATATATCCACATAATCAGTCTGCAGTTTAGCCAGTTGTTCATCTAAAGTTGTATCGAAATCTTCATGAGTTTCAATTTTCCAGATCGGCAACTTTGTAACTAAACTCACCTTGTCGCGGTAGCCATCTTGCAAAGCGTTACCAACGACAATTTCGCTGTTCCCACCATGGTAAGGATAGGCCGTGTCTATGTAATTAATGCCATTATCTATCCCATAGCGAAGCATTTTGATGGCTTCGTCTTGGTTAATATTACCCACATCACTGTTAGGATCAGGATTCTCCACAGTAGGAAAACGCATGCATCCAAATCCTAAGATCGATGCTTCAATTCCTGTTTGCCCTAATGAGCGATATTGCATGGCAATCCCTCCTTTTCTTTCTAAAGCGTAGTATATCATACTTTGCATTGCAAGACAAGGGTGGGGTATAGATATTCAGTAAAGATTACTATTATGTAATAGATTATATTTTTTCATTATTCACACACTAGCGAAAGTCTGCTAATCTATAATCAGACGCATTCACTACATTGAGAATCGGAAAGGGGTCAAAGAATGAGCGAGTTAGTGGTTTTGTGTGACCATCAATTGGAAAAAATCGAGGGAGGTCTGCTGTTCACCGCTATAGGCTTATACTGCGGGCTGAAGGCTGGAGCCGCGATGGCGGTCAAAGTAGGTTCCGCGTATAAGGGGGTTAAAGCTGGGGCTGCAGCAATCGCTGGTATGACTACAGGCGGAGCCGCTGGAGCTACTGTTGGGATGTATGCCGATAGAAAGCTAATCGATAGAATATGGCCTTAGTATTAGGTCGCATGCTCTTTAGTTTAATCGGGGTAGTGCTTGGATTTAGTATCGGCAGGAAGTATGTAGCTAGCATCATCCATAGAATATGGGATATCGAGAGTTCTAGCGGCACGGCAGTTGCCGGTATCTTGCTGAGTATCTATGTTGGCGAACAAATATTTCGATCACTAGTGTATGACTTTCTTTTAATAGAAAAGTTACTTGGTTAAGTGTATACTGAATGCGAACACGGAGGAGACGTACCAGGTCTCCTCCGTGTTCTTTATGTACGCCACGCATGGCTGGGTGTATCAATATTCCCACACAGAGTTGTTGACATTCGAACTCCCGTTTCGTTATAATGAAGGAAAAGGCAGGAAAGTAGGCGTGACGATGCAGATAGTAAAAGCACTAGAGGCTCTGAAGACGAACCCGCGGTTTCGGGATAATATCACCTATTGGCACCAATCTCCCGGGCAGGCTGCGAGATACATGGACTATCCTTCAGAATTGGACTTAGGCATCTGCAAGCTGTTAGAGGGGAAGGGAATTAAACAATTATACACCCACCAAGCCCTGTCGTTTCAGCGTGTTTATGCAGGAAAGGATATCGTAGTCGTCACACCCACCGCTTCTGGTAAGACATTGTGCTATAATTTACCTATCTTAAATACGTTGTTAGACAACCAAGAGGCGCGCGCATTGTATCTTTTTCCGACAAAAGCATTAGCCCAGGATCAAGTGGCTGAATTGATGAAATGGAGCGATGAATTAGGCGGCTCCATTAAGACCTATACCTATGATGGGGACACACCGGGAGAAGCAAGGCGAGCGATTCGTTCAGCCGGTAGCATCGTGGTCACGAATCCGGACATGCTGCACTCTGGGATCCTACCCCATCACACAAAATGGATGCGCTTATTTGAGAACCTACGCTATATCGTCATAGATGAGCTTCACAGTTATCGAGGGGTCTTTGGGAGTCATGTGGCTAACGTGTTGCGCCGATTAGACCGAATTTGCCAGTTCTATGGATCTCGTCCCCAGTTTATTTGTACATCGGCCACTATCGCTAATCCCAAGGAACATGGGTCTCGGATCACAGGTCGGGAGGTTGAAGTTATCGATGATAATGGGGCTCCACGCGGACCAAGAGAGATAGTCCTATATAATCCCCCTGTGGTAAACAAGTCCTTAGGAATTCGACGTAGT
>SKHL01000328.1 GCA_007116995.1 Limnochordia bacterium | reverse complement strand
TATGTAATGCATGATCTATCTGACGATCCTTCGGACAACTACGTTTTTTATCACTGTACGACTTCCTCGCAGTTTATACGTCTATTTAGCTAGATTTTGGCATATTACTTGCTTGAAAAGAAATACGGAATGCAAATAGAATCGGCAGGAGTATCCCCATGGATATTGAATAATCAACATTAGGATTAGACAGAGGTGAAGAGATGACGTATCAGACAAAATATGTGAAAAAATATTGGAAGCTTGCCTCAGCCTCAGTCGCGTTTTTGATTGTTGAGGCCCTTTGCGATTTATTACAGCCGACGATCATGGCGCGAATTGTCGATGAGGGTGTAGCCAATCGTGATCTTGACTATGTATTACGTTTAGGTGGCATGATGCTCCTGGTAACCGCTGTGGGAGCGATTGGTGCTGTAGGACGAAATATTGTATCTAGCAATGTATCCCAGCGGTTTGGGGCGGAGTTACGCTCTGATCTATTCAAAAAGATGCAGACGCTATCATTTGATAACCTTAATCAATTCCAAACGGCCTCGCTAATTACCCGTTTAACCAATGATGTTACCCAGATTCAAGAATTTGTCCACCGGATGATGCGCATTTTTGTGCGGGCTCCGATTTTAAGCATCGGCGGCATCATTATGGCCATCTACTTAAGCCCACCTATGTCCCTAGTGTTTGTTGTAGTAATTCCCATCGTTGCCATACTAATAACCTTCAACCTTAAAATTGGATTTCCCTTTTTTGGTCGGGTACAAGAAGCGATAGATAGGTTAAATGGAGTGATGCGTGAGCACTTAGCTGGGGTTCGAGTGGTGAAAGCTTTTAACCGGTTTGAGTATGAAACGGACAGATTTGAACAGGCCAATCAACATCTTGCGCACATCACCCAATCTGCTATGCGGGTGATGGCCATATTTTCTCCCAGTATTATTCTAGTTGTGAATATGGGAATTGCTATGGTACTTTGGTTTGGTGGATCAGCGGTTGATGGTGGAACTATGGAAATCGGCAAAATCATGGCATTCATTAATTATATGACCCAAATTCTTCATTCGCTGATGATGATATCTATGGTGTTTAATATGTTTGTTCGGGCTAAAGTCTCCTCAGACCGTGTGGCTGAAGTCTTTGAACAAGTGAATACTATGACGTTCTCTCCATCGTTAATCGGTGAAATGACCAGTGCTGGTCGAGTGGATTTTGCAGATGTTACCTTTTCTTATCAAGGTAGTGTGGGTGAACCGGTTTTGAAGCAGATTAGCTTTAGTTGCTTACCTGGAGAGACTGTAGGCATTATTGGTTCAACAGGTGCAGGAAAGAGCTCTTTAATTAGTCTTGTTCCTCGTTTCTATGATCCCACCATAGGGGTGGTTAAAGTAGATGGTTGCGACGTGCGGAACATGAACCCTAAGGAGCTACGGGAACGGATTGGCATCGTGCCGCAACAAACCCTGCTCTTTACAGGTACGATTTATGACAATATCAAGTGGGGAAACCCAACCGCGACTAAAGAGGAAGTGTATGAAGCAGCAAAAATCGCCCAAGCTGATAATTTTATTACATCCTTAACGCATGGGTATGAGACCGTATTAGGTCAAGGTGGGGTCAATCTTTCTGGTGGTCAAAAACAACGTGTAGCCATAGCACGTGCCCTAGTACGCAAACCAGAAATCCTAATTATGGATGATAGCACTAGCGCTGTCGATGTTACTACGGAAGGGAAAATTCGTAGTGAACTTGGACGGTTTTCTCAAAGGCTTACTTGTATTGTGATTGCCCAGCGAATTACATCGGTTTTAACAGCGGATAAGATAATCGTTTTAGATGAGGGAAACCTTGTAGGCCAAGGATCTCATGAAATGCTGATGGGTACATGCCAAGTGTATCAAGATATATTCCGTTCACAAATTGGGAAGGAGGCGGTGTAGATGGCAGAAAGAAATGGCCAATATCAGACCAAATCCCAACCTGCCTCTACGGAGACTCAAAGCCCGAGTATTGGAATGCTTGGTGGAAGCCGGGGAGGTCGCATAGGTGGTCGTGGAATGCCCGCAGTTAAGCCAAGAGATGCTCTGAGCACAATGAAACGACTTTGGAGCTACTTCGGAGATCAAAGAAAAAATTTATTGGTGTTAGCAGCGTTGATTTTAACGAGTACCTCAATTGGCTTAATTGTTCCTTTCCTTATTGGACGGGCCATCGATACGATTGAAGCTTTTGAGGGGGGCAGTGATCTCAGTTTGCTACGGTCGATAGTACTTGTTCTAGTAACAGCCTATACGCTAGATTGGTTAATTCATTTTACTCAGGCTTGGCTGATGGCCGGTGTATCCCAGCGAATCGTCCAGAAATTACGGAATTCCTTATTTCATAAATTACAGAAGCTGCCGATTGCTTTTTTTGACCGTCATACGCATGGTGAGATTATGAGTCGATTAGCCAATGATATTGAGAATATCAGTAGTACTGTGGCTCAGTCTACGACTCACTTAATGAGTAGCACCTTGATGATTACCGGGTCCTTTGTCATGATGATAATATTGAGTCCATGGCTAACATTGGCTAGCATGGTTACGGTGCCTATGGTCTTTATTCTGGCTCGGGTGATAACCACGCAGACTAGAGTTTTATTTAAACGACGACAAGAGATGCTTGGTGCGTTAAATGGTCATATTGAGGAAATGGTGTCTGGGATTTCTGTGGTTAAAGCCTTCAACCATGAAGAAAAAGTGATTGACCAGTTTGATACCATTAATGATGCTTTGTGCGAGGTCGGCGTAAAAGCGCAGATCTGGTCTGGCTTTATTATGCCTTTGATGAATGTAATTAATAATGTCGGATTTACGGCCGTGGCCGGGTTTGGAGGCATCTTGGCTGTTCGTGAACTGATAACAATCGGTGTCATTGCAGCATTTCTAAGTTATTCGCGCCAGTTTGTGCGGCCGCTTAATGAGATAGCCAGTATCTATAATACACTGCAGACAGCATTAGCTGGTGCGGAGCGAGTGTTTGAGATTATTGATGAAGAAGAGGAAGCGAGTGACGTGGCACTGGCTAGTGAATTGGCTAATCCTGCTGGTCATATTGTGTTTGATGATGTGACCTTTGGCTATGTACCAGAAGTTAAGGTTTTTAAGAATATCAGTTTTGAAGTAGCGCCAGGCAGTAGTATAGCCTTAGTGGGACCTACCGGTGCGGGAAAGACTACTCTGATAAATTTACTTACCCGCTTCTATGAGGTAGAGAGCGGTCAGATTCTCATTGATGGCAAAGACATTCGTAATTATTCTCGGGAGAGCTTGCGGCAGTGTTTTGGAATTGTACTGCAAGATACCTATTTGTTTTCCGGTACAATCAAGGAGAATATCCAATATGGAAGGTTAAGTGCCAGTGATGCTGAGATTAAAAAGGCAGCCAAACTGGCTAATGCTTATGGGTTTATTCGACGGTTACCGAACGGGTTTGATACGCTGCTGACTGAGAGCGGCACCAACCTTAGTCAAGGTCAACGCCAGCTAATCGCTATCGCCCGGGCCATTTTAGCCAACCCAGCTATTCTAATCTTAGATGAGGCCACCAGCAATGTTGATACCCGTACCGAACTACAGATTCAAGAAGCCATGCTTCACTTAATGTCCGGTAGAACTACATTTATCATTGCGCATCGTCTAAGTACCATTCGTGATGCTAATTCTATCATGGTAATTGATAATGGAGAGATTGTGGAACGGGGAAATCATCAGAGCTTAATGGAACAGCGAGGTGTTTATCAAGAGATGTACTTTAGCCAGTTTAAGAATATTTCCTAAGTGGTGGTTCTATGCGAGAATACTAATGCTGTCGAGATAAAGTCTTGACCCGTAGTTATTTGACTACGGGTTGTTAAATATTTACGCTGGGTATTCACCCTTTAGTTTCATCTTCAACTCACAGGCTAGCCATAGCACCACAGGTATTCCAAGTTGGAAAGGCGCAGCATATACGGGCCAGATCTCAACAGCCCAGCGATTCATTTCAATGATACTGTTATAGATTAGTATGGACATGGTGACCATTAAGAAAGTGGTCGGTGTTACGATAAAGCGATAGTCGTCGAAATTTAAGACCTTTGCTAACCCTTTGCATGTAGCAAGCAGGCAGATACTGAGCTGCACAAAACCACTAATTAGGAAGGTTACACCAGCAAGAATCTCTAACCGTTGAATGAAGTTACGAATGTTTATGCGCTGGACCGCTCTATAGCCTGGGAAGTAGGATGTTTCATAGAGCTCAGACCCTAAAACCAACACTTCATTAGTGATGGTAATGAATAGGATCAATCCACCTAAAATAAGACCGATTAAGTATATCTTATAAGGCGAACTCTTCTTCTGGAAGTTGCTGAAAACCATGGTAAAAATAACAGTTTCTGTAAAGGGAAAGGTGAGTATTTTAAAGGCTGCTGTCGTAACCGGGGCCATACCATGATACAAGAAGGGGCTTAAGTTACTAAAGTCTACTTCGGTGAGTAACAATAGGCTTGTACCTAATACCATGATCACAACGAAGCGGGTGAAAAAGTTGCTGAAACGACCAAGTACTTCCAATCCTTCCTTAACACACCATAAACATAGAATGGCTAGAATACTAATGGGAAGTAATTGTGGTGTCTCCTCCAGCCCAACGGTGATAATAAACTCGCCAAAGTTTCGTAATACACGACTGCCTAGATGAAATGCAAACCATACATAGATTAAACCAGTGATCCGCCCAATTACAGAACCAAAACCATATTGCAGGATGTCAAATAGATCCATACCTGGTAGGAGATAATGGAGTCGGGCATAAAGGGTTAGAACGGGTATGGCCATGCCTATGGCTATGAGAACGGCGAGCCAAATGTCGCTTTTAGCTTGGGCACCTATACTGATAATAAGCGCATTTCCTAGAATAAACAGTAAGACTATGGAAATCCCTTGTTGTTCCGATATCACTTCTGCTTTCACAAGCACACCTCCGTCAGGATAGTGATAGAATTAGTTTTTCAAAGAAACCAGTGGGGCTAGGGATATCCACCCCTAATAGCATTAATGCACTCAGTATCAAGGATCCAATTAGGAGAGTACCAAATAGACCGATTTTGCGAATGTCTTTAGTTTCCCACAAGAAAACTTCAGCACAACCAACGAGAAGATAGGCTAGTACCAGCAGGATAAACATAGATTAATCCCTCATTTGAATGGGTGCAGTGAGTAAACCACTAGCACGAATTGTGGTGTTAACAGCCACCCGCACATCTAATTTCGTGAACTCCTCGCTCCAATCAGATTCAAGATCCTTCCATATGTGAGGTAGCTGCTGTCGGATTACTCCACCAAACCCAAAAATATCAGATTTAAACTCCTGTTGAACCCTGGAAATCACCTGGCGGATCTCTTGTTTAATAAAGCTAGATACATCTTCTTCTAACATTCTCAGGATAGTTGTCTCCCGATAGTCTGGGGTTATACCCTCTAGATCGGCTATTCCTACTTGAAGGTCCACCTGTACATTCATTAAGGCTCTATTGCCAGCGAAAGTTGCGGAATGCATAGTAGTTTTACCAAAAACTTCATAGGAGACTACCCCTGATTTACCTTCAATGGTAGTAGGGAGAATGATTAGACCAAAAGCGTTTTTTGGTAGGGCATAGGAGAGAGCAAAGCTCTCTAGGCCGTCAAGCCAACCTACCATTTTATCCTTTCGAAAAACAGCAGTTCCCCATATTTCCGGAACCTTCTGGCCGTTGTTCTCCACAATGCGTATTGTGGGGAGTGTAGGAGATTGGCCAGGAGCAGATAATTCCTGCTTGAATTTCCACAGCTCTTTAGGTATGAACTTGGGAACTGAGTTATGGGCCGAAACCATATCCGCTAGTTTAAAGGAAACCAGATCATTTAGATCAGGTTCTGTAAGGAAGATAGATTTCGCGTCCTTTTCACTTGAGACAAAAAGCCAAATGTCTGAGCGAACCTCGGCATCACGGGAGACCCAGTCGAGCACCGACAGTATTCCATCTCGAGCTAGATCCTCACTAATCACAGCTGCAGTAGCATGGGCCCAATAGGCTCGTTGACCCGTACGCAGAATGGTGTTGCGAGCACTATCAAACATGGACTGGCCTTGCGTGATTACGGGGTGATGATTAATCTGACCATCTTGTCCTCCTTTGATATTAACTATTTCAATCGCTAATTGATAATTACTCGTATTTTCTTGCTTGTCTATGCCAACCCCAGAGACGATGCCTAATTCCTCTACTTCTCGATAGTTCCAACACCCTAGAGTGGTGACCATTAGCAAACATAGGAACCCAATATATCGTTTCATCGGTTTGCCTCTTTTCTTTGCCGCACCATATTACGGTTTGCCAGAAATTTCGGACGCCAATACATCACCCACCAAGGAGCCCGGATCATAGTATCCTTTACATCCTGGGGATGTAGAGAGCCCATATTAGCCATATATGGAATCCCAAAGGAGCGCATAGACGTTAGTTGGAGTACCAAGCCAATTACAGCGAAAATGTATCCATACAGTCCTAAAAAGGAAGCTATAATCACAAATATAAGGCGAATTATCACAGTAAGACCGAGCATTTGTGGTATGGCAAAACTAGAAATAGCTGTTAGTGCGATAACGATAATCATGGGGGCACTGACTAATTGGGCTGTAGCCGCAGCATCTCCGAGCACGATAGCGCCTACAATGCTGAGTGCTTGTCCGATGGGTGTGGGAAGTCTTATTCCGCCCTCTCGCAGGATTTCAAATACAAGACCCATGGCTATTACTTCGAATACCGTTGGAAAGGGTACTCCGTCTCTCGCAGCAGAAATACTTAATAATAATGGTGTGGGAACCATCTCTTGATGGTATGTGATTAGCGATAAGTAGATAGCGGGAGTGCTTGTAGTGATAAAAAAGGCCATATAGCGTACAATTCGGTCAAACGAAGCTAGGAGGAAGTTCTTATAGTAATCTTCATTGGCTTGGAACAGTTCCTGAAATATAAAGGGGACAGTTAACACAAAAGGTGTGCCATCACAAAATATGGCGATCCGCCCCTCTAGTAGTTTGCCAGCAATAATGTCCGGTCGTTCTGTATGACCCACAGTTTTAAAAGGACTAAGAGGTGAGTCCTTGATCATCTCCTCAATATACCCAGATTCCAGTACACCATCGATCTGGGTATTGTTCAGACGCCGATTCAGCTCTTTAAGTATTTCTGGTGAGGCGAGCCCATCGATGTATGCGATAGCCACGGTTGTTTTCGTTTGCTGACCCAGTTTTGTTAAATGAAAACGGAGTTTCGGTGTCTTTAGTTTTCTTCTTAACAAGGTAAGATTTAGCATAATCCCTTCAGTAAAGCCTTCTCTCGGACCTCGTACCACGCTCTCAGACTGAGGTTCTTCTACAGCGCGCATGGCCCAGCCCCGGGTATTCAAAATAACCCCGGTAGAATATCCATCAATTAGTAGTAGTGATTCCCCCTGAAGTATATTGGGAACTATTTTACCAAGACTGTTCTCCACGTTAGCTCCATCAATAGTGATGACACTGTCGACAATGTAATCGATGCTACCTGCAAGTTGAGTCGCGTCTATAGATTTTTTCATCAAGGGTCTAATGACATGCTTCATTAGACTTTCGCGATCAATCATTTGATCAATAAAAATTACAGCACATCGCAGAGAATTCGGGTTATTCGTAGAAAACAGACGATACACCACGGTGTCATCGCCAGCAAAAATCTCTTTCTTAAATAGTGAAATATTCCTATCAAGACTTCCCCGTAGAACCTGCTTATCTGGAGAGAGCTTAGCTTTCCGGGGATTTAGAAGTGCTTTGATTATCTTTCTCATCAGAGTTATCTCCCTATAGCTGTGCTATCTTGAAATAGTACATCACCCATCATTGTCCGACGACATGGAGGTCAGTCTCTATTCTGCCAAATACTGCTAGATAGTATGCAAAATTATCTCCGTCGACTAGCTCATTTTATTAAAGTAGGATAGCAGTTGCGAGTTACGAGATGCATTCACAATGTCAGGAAAGCAGTGGGTAACTGGGTGTAATCTGCAATTCAATCGAGATGTTTAGGGTTAACTTCTAATGGAACAGGAGTTGGTAAAAAATGTAGAATATACTCCTAGCTACGCTAAGGGTGTTTAGGAGATGTGGAGATGCAGCGGATCCGGTTGGAATGGGTAAATGTAGCATAGAGTGTAGACTCTCTGCTACATGAGCATGAAAATAGTACCAACTTGAATACATATTTGGCTGTCGCGGATAATCAAGTGATTGGTTATTGTAGCATGGCTAAATGGCGGGGCTTACTGGATGAAGCAGTAAACTGGTATGGAAAGAGCGGTCAACTATTGGCTGTTAATTACGAATATTGTAACGTTAGGATCTACATTTACTGGATATTACGGAGGGTTACCCATTGCAGATAATTGATCAGTTCATGCAGGACTATCGCCAAGAGTTGAAAGTATACGAGAAACTAGCACGCATTTGTGCGGAGCAATGTGAAAGCGGATTAGAGCGAAATGGAGTTCGGTGTATGGTCACATATAGAGCCAAACGTCCTGATCGCTTACGAGAGAAGCTTTGTAGTAGAGCAGAACGTAAGAAATACAAATGTGTAGCTGATATCACCAAGGATATTGTGGATTTAGCGGGTATACGGATAGCACTATATTTCCCTGGTGATAAAGACGAGGTGGATACATTTTTGCGATCCCATTTTATTGTAGATGAACACAAGGACTTCCCCCAGCAGCAAATAGAAAATTATAAAAAGAGTTTTTCGGGCTATTCAGCCAGGCATTACCGCGTACGGTTATACCCAGACAGTTTAAGCGAGCAATGCAGAGAATATGCCTCTTACACTGTAGAGGTTCAAGTTGGGTCTGTTTTGATGCATGCCTGGGCTGAAGTGGAACATGATCTGGCGTATAAGCCACAAACGGGCCGATTATCTCGGGATGAGTACGCCATACTAGATGAACTAAACGGTCTGGTACTTGCAGGAGAAATCGCTCTTGAGCGCCTTCAATTTGCTGTAAATAGACGGATTGTTCATGAATTAGGCACATTCGCTAATCATTACGAGCTATCATCGTTCTTATATGAACGAGTAAAAGACGTCCAGGGTACAGAAGTAGATCCCATGGTTGGGCGAGCCGATGTC
>SKHL01000065.1 GCA_007116995.1 Limnochordia bacterium | reverse complement strand
GCAAGAGCTATCCAGTGCTAAAGCGGAGGAGGAAGCTGTCCAGGTTACCCTTAATCAATTAGTAGCCAAGGAAAACGCATTCAAAGACCGCATGCGTCATTTGATGGAAACATTCTCGGCTATGCTTGAGGATGTAGATGCGGATAAATCGGGAGAAAATCTGGATGACACCAGGGTTTATGGAGAAGCAGCGGTTACTGATGGAGAATAGTTCTTGACTTAGACTCTGCAGTTCTATATAATATTGGCTAAATGAATGAAAAACGATGAAGAGGATAGTACTAGATAATGAGGGTTACAGAGAGCTAGGATGTATTACAGAACCAATATAGGTCTCGTCTCCTGCATTAGCAGGATTCGTGACATCTGGTAGTGTAGTATAGGTGAGATCCTGGTGCCCAAGGTATCTAAGATAATCACCTTGGAGTTGTCAGCTGAAACAGTAGTAAGCTGAGTCGGTGGTTCCGTTATAACTAACTATGAGTGAAAGCAGAGATCTGCTTTAACTAGGGTGGTACCGCGGGTTAACTCTCGTCCCTTTATTTGGGATGAGAATTTTTTATATTAATGAGGAGGTTTATTCGTGGATAAGACGGAGTATCAACAGACACTACAATTACCAAAAACAGAATTTCCCATGCGGGCGAATTTGCCGAAGCGGGAACCAGAGATGCTAAAAGACTGGGAAGAGCAAAGCTATTATGAGAAGCTACAAAATAAGCGAAAAGAGCAAGGAATGCCTGAATTTATATTACATGATGGGCCACCATATGCTAATGGGCATATTCACATCGGTACAGCATTAAATAAAGTATTGAAAGATATAGTGGTCCGGTCAAAATCACTAGAGGGTTACCGGGTTCCCTATGTTCCTGGGTGGGATACCCATGGACTGCCTATTGAACTCCGTGCCATTAAAGAATTGGGTGTAGATCGAGAAAAAGCTAGCATCTTAGAACTACGGCAAAAGTGCAAATCATACGCATTACAGTATATGGACATTCAACGCAATGAGTTCAAACGACTAGGTATCTGGGGTGAGTGGGATAATCCCTATCTCACATTGGCCCCAGAGTATGAAGCGAAACAGGTAGAGGTATTTGGTCAGATGGCCAGTAAAGGATTTATATATAAAGCGTTAAAACCTGTGTACTGGTGTGCAGATTGTGAAACAGCTTTAGCCGAAGCAGAGATCGAGTATGATGACCATCGCTCTCCAAGTATTTACGTTCGGTTTGCGGTGAGCGATGGAAATGGTGTATTAGCAGAAGAAGATACGTACTTTGTGATCTGGACGACCACTCCGTGGACCATTCCCGCGAATTTAGCTATCTGCTTAAACCCCCATCTGGACTATGTTTTGATTGATAGTGACAAGGGCAAGTTAGTGGTAGCGAAAGGACTATTGGAGGACTTTGCTGAAGCTGTAGAACTCGAAACTTATCAAATTAAGCAAGAATTTACAGGAGCGCAGTTAGAGGGAATTGTTTGTCGCCATCCGCTATATGAGCGCGAGTCCTTAGTTATTCTTGGAGATCATGCTACGCTGGAAGCGGGAACAGGTTGTGTACACACAGCACCTGGTCATGGTCAGGAAGACTATCTTGTCGGATTGAAATATGACTTAGAGGTGTATGCTCCAGTAGACGAAGGGGGACGGTTTACGGAGGAAGCTGGCGTATATCAAGGTATTCGTACCGTCGATGCCAATAAGGTAGTAACCCAGGATCTTAATGAGGTTGGAGCCTTATTAAAGCTTGATTTTGTTAACCACTCCTATCCCCATTGTTGGCGCTGTAAAGAGCCAGTGTTTTTCCGTGCCACTGAACAGTGGTTTGCGTCTCTAGATGGGTTTCGCCAGACGATGTTGGATGCGATTAAAGAGGTGAAGTGGGTTCCTAGTTGGGGGATCGACCGAATCACTAATATGGTAGCTGATCGGGGTGATTGGTGTATTTCCCGGCAACGGACATGGGGTGTGCCAATCCCAATTTTCTATTGCCATTGTGGCGAAGCGATTATTGAAGAGCAAACCACAAAATCGGTAGCTAGCGTTTTCTGTCAAGAGGGTAGTGACGCCTGGTGGACTAAGAGTGCGCAGGAACTTTTACCCACAGGATATAAGTGCCCAAAATGCGGTGGAACAGACTTTAGCAAAGAGACAGATATCATGGATGTTTGGTTTGATTCTGGGGTATCTCATGCTGCTGTGCTAGAGCAACGAAATAATCTGCGTTGGCCAGCTGATCTCTATCTAGAAGGTAGTGATCAGCATAGAGGATGGTTTCAGTCTTCTTTATCTACTTCAATAGCAGCATACGGTCAAGCTCCGTATAAAAGTGTGCTCACCCATGGGTTTGTTGTCGATGGTGACGGGAAGAAAATGTCTAAATCCTTGGGTAATGTAGTTGAACCGGGTAAAGTGATTAAGCAATATGGTGCTGATATTTTACGAATGTGGGTGGCATCTGCAGAATATCGGGGAGATATTCGAGTCTCCGATGATATTTTAAAGCAGCTGTCCGAGGCATATCGACGTATTCGCAACACAGCTCGATTTATACTCGGTAATCTTCAAGATTTTGATCCCACGGTAGACAGTGTTTCCTACCAGGATATGAGCGAATTAGACAGATGGGCTCTGATGCAGCTTAGTCGTTTAAGCAAGCGCGTGCGGGAGGCGTATGCTAAGTACGATTTCCATGTTGTCTACCATAGTGTGTATGCATTTTGCTCATTGGATCTAGGTGGGTTTTACTTGGATGTGTTAAAAGATCGCTTGTACTGTGATGCGAAAGATAGTCAACATCGACGGTCAGCTCAGACAGCGATATATCTGATTCTAGATGAATTAGTCAAGTTGATCTCACCAGTGATGGTGTTCACAGCGGATGAAATCTGGCAGTATTTGCCGAAGCCTAACAAGGAAGAGAGCGTCCACTTAAGCAGATTTGGTCAGTTGCCTGCTGAATATTATGATGAAGAGCTTACTGCTAAGTGGGGTAAAGTGCTAGAGGTACGCCGAGTTGTGACCAAAGGATTAGAAGAGGCTCGGACCGCCAAGAAGATTGGGAGTTCTAATGAGGCCATGGTTACCATTTTTGGAAATGAACAAGTACGTAATGATTTATCCAAATTTGAAGGGTCGTTGGAAATGTTATTTATGGTATCTCAAGTAGAATTAAGGGAACTAGATCAAGCCCTATCTGCCTCTATTGGTGATGATAAGTTAGGCATAAAGGTATTGGTAGAGCCCGCTAAGAGTGAGAAATGCCAGCGATGCTGGCGGTTATCACCAACGGTAAGGAGTACGAGTGATTTACCACTTTGCCAGCGTTGTGCTGATGTTACGCAAAATTAGATTAGCCCCCCTGGAATAGCAGGGGGGTTTTTTTCATACGATACTCCTAGGAGACGGCTTGGAAAAATCCATCTAGCTTAGCGGTCATCTAGTATCTGGTAATTCGTCTTCTAAAGGAGGAAAAAGATGAAAAATCAGATCAGCGAAGGGTTAATTGAGACACTTCTAAAGAAACTAGAGACAATGTCTTCCGCTATGGAAAAAGCAAGTGTTGCCGAATTTATCGAGTTGTACCATCATCCCTGGCGGTTAATGTATTTAAACTTTATCGGAGGTATCGTACGGGGGTTTGGTTTAGCTGTAGGGTTTACTGTAGTAGGCGCCGCATTTCTCTTCTTTCTAGGCAGGTTAGCTGCATTAAATCTACCTATCGTTGGAGAATTTGTGGCTGAAATTGCTCGTATTGTCCAAGAAGAATTGGCCAATCGACCACTATGAGGAGTGACCATACATGAATCAAGAAAAAATAAGTCAGTTTAAGCAACGTTTATTAGAAGAAAGGACAAGTTTACGCCAGGTTGAAGAAAGTCTTGAGGCTTGGGCGATACGGAACAATATGAATGAAATAGCCGGAGAACTGTCTGGATATGATCAACACCCCTCTGACGTAGGATCGCAAATGTTTGAACGGGAAAAGAATATCGGATTGTTAGAAAATATTGAGAGTCAATTAGACAAAGTAGAGCATGCCCTGAAGGCCATAGAGTGGCGAACATATGGCCAATGCGAGAATTGTGGGAAGGAGATAAGTGAAGAGCGCTTACAAACCCTACCTTATGTATCATTATGCGTGGATTGCCAACGAGATGCAGAAGAGTTGGAATCACCCGACGTTAGTGGGCGATCTGTGGAAAAAGATGTTTTGAATCCTCCTCTTGCTCGCTCACTTAAGGAGCATAGTGACTATTCTGAATTCGATAGTGAAGATGCTTGGCAGGCTGTAGCTCGGTTTGGAACAGCCAATAGTCCACAGGATATTCCGGGCGTTGATGACTATGATGATGCATATCTTGACGCGAACGAAGAGTTAGGAGTTGTGACGCCCTTCGAAGTCATTGCAGTGAGAGATAGAACATGGACGAAAAAGAATAGTTAGATAACACTATTTGCAGGATTTATATGGTATATTCCCGAAATCAGAAAGAAAAGAATAAGAGAGGGAAGCTATTGAAATATGCGGTTGTCTCGTTTCTAATATTCCTACTAGATCAGTCGAGCAAGCTTTGGGTCCAGTTTACCATGGAAGAAGGTCAAAGTATCCCGCTCCTAAAGCCGGTTCTATATTTTACCTATGTGCTAAATCCGGGCGCAGCCTTTGGGTTGTTCCCACAACGAAGAGGGTTGTTGATAGCAGTTGGGTTGCTAGCAATTTTTCTTGTGTATTATTATCGTAGGGAGCTACAGGACCAGGGCCCTATTACTAAATGGGGTGTTAGCCTAGCTCTTGCTGGTGCGATGGGGAATTTTATTGATCGAACTCGAATAGGATATGTGGTTGATTTCATAGATATTGTTTTTTGGCCTGTGTTTAATGTAGCTGATATTGCAATTGTAAGTGGAGTGGGCCTTTTGTTTTGGGAGGTGCTTGCAGATGCCAGAACTCAAAGACAGTGAGTTTCAGCAGAAAGTTGATGATCCAGTGGTACGAGGGAAACGGCTGGATATCTATTTAACCAGCCAACTGGACCAGACTCGCTCCCAAATAAAGTGTTTAATTGACCAAGGGAATATACTCGTGAATAGTAAGCAAGTTAAAGCTGGCTACAAGCTAAACCTTGGCGACCTGATTCACGTAAGAATTCCAAAGCCCCAGCCCGTCACAGTGCTACCTCAAGAGATTCTGTTAGATATTGTCTATGAAGATTCAGACTTAGTAGTCCTTAATAAGAGCAAAGGAATGGTAGTGCACCCTGGAGCAGGGAATTGGGATCAAACGTTAGTGAATGCCTTACTCTATCACTGCCAGGATCTATCAGGGATAGGAGGGAAATTACGGCCAGGAATTGTCCATCGGTTAGACAAAGATACGACTGGTTTATTGGTTGTTGCGAAAAACGATTTCACTCATCTCAGCTTAGCCAACCAGATAAAACAGAGAAGTGTTAAACGCTATTATTTTGCCTTAGTCCATGGAGTGGTAAAAGCTGACCACGGAAAAATTGAAGCCCCTATCGGTCGGCACTTAGTGAATCGTAAACGGATGGCTATCGTAAGTAGTGGGCGCCCTGCGGTCACTAACTTTCTAGTTAGACGAAGAATGGCCAAATTTACTCTGCTAGAATGTCGTCTGGAAACCGGTCGAACTCATCAAATACGAGTTCATTTAGAAAGTATTAAGCACCCGATAGTTGGAGATCCAGTGTATGGTCGCAGAAATCTCACATTAGGGTGTACGAGCCAAATGCTACATGCATATTACCTAGCATTTAATCATCCAAAGCATGGTTTTATGGAATTTCGATGTGCGTTACCTCAGGTATTTGAAGATACTCTGGAAAAATCAGAAAATTTATCTTGACATGGTGGACAAACTGAGGTAATGTAAATAACAGAATAGATCCTTTAAGCAAGTCCCGTGAGGCTGGTAAGGAATTACAGAAACTGCTTTGATCTGTCTGAGCAGGTTTTGCTTCTTACCAATTTATGGTAAGAAGCTTTTTCCTTTGTAAGGAGGAGGTGAGTTTAGTGGTCGGGAATGAGAAAACGCAGATTATGGAAGCCGATGGGATGCGGAGGGTACTTACCAGGATCGCCCATGAAATCATTGAGAACAATAAGGGAATTAGGGACTTAGTTTTGATCGGAATTCGAACACGGGGAGTTCCGCTTGCACAACGACTAGCAGAGCTAATTGAAGCCATTGAAGGTGAGATACCTCCAGTTGGTATCTTGGATATTTCTCTATATCGCGACGACTTAACTACTGTAGCTGACCAACCTGTGGTGAATCAAACAGAAATACGGTTTTCGATTAATAACAAAAATGTTATTCTTGTTGATGATGTGTTATATACCGGTCGTACCGTTCGGGCTGCTCTGGATGGTATAATCGATCAGGGTCGTCCAAAAGTTATACAGTTAGCTGTCTTAATTGATCGAGGACATCGAGAGTTACCAATTCGTGCCGATTATGTGGGAAAAAATGTGCCTACCTCTAAGCAAGAAGTTGTTTCCGTACGGTTGTTAGAAATCGATAAGGAAGAGCGAGTGATTATTTTAGAACACCTTTAATCAAGTCCAGAGAGGCTTATAGGAGGAAATTACAAATGAGTCAACCGAAAATCGATGTTAATGAGCGTTTGCCCTTAGTGAAAATGCTTCCCTTAGGATTACAGCATTTATTTGCTATGTTTGGAGCTACTGTTTTGGTGCCTTTGTTAACGGGTTTACCTCCGTCAGTAGCATTATTTACTTCCGGTACAGGCACACTACTGTTTATTCTAGTGACACAAGGACGAGTCCCTGCCTATTTAGGATCTTCCTTTGCTTTTATCGCCCCGATTATTGCTATTTCTAGTGTCTGGGGTATAGCGTATGCGATGGGTGGAGCTATCGTAGTTGGCTTGATCTATATTCTGGTTTCTCTGTTAATCTCCCAGATTGGTACAGGTTGGATTGATCGAGTACTACCGCCGGTAGTTATTGGATCAGTAATCGTAGTAATTGGATTGGGTCTAGCTGGTGTAGGAGTAGACATGGCGGGTTTAGCTGGAGACGACGTAACCTTTGCGAACCCTAATGTAAGAATTTCCTTGTTTACATTGGCTGTAACCGTGGCAGCATCAGTTTTTCTTAAAGGTTTTTTTGCCGTAATTCCTATTCTGATCGGTATATTTGCTGGCTATATTTTCGCGGTCCTCCAAGGCGCTGTGGATTTTTCCACTGTGCAAGAAGCTTCAGTATTAGGTCTACCCGAATTTACTGCTCCTCGATTCAGTCTGGCAGCTATTGCTATGATGGCTCCGGTAGCTTTAGTTACCATCGCTGAGCATCTCGGGGATGTAATGGTAATTAGCCGGGTTGTTGGGAAAGACTTTTTTAAAAAGCCTGGTTTACATCGCACATTATTAGGTGATGGATTAGCCACAGCATGGGCCGGTTTCTTTGGCGGACCACCTAACACAACGTATGGTGAAAATGTTGGTGTAATGGCTATTTCGAGAGTCTATAGTGTGTGGGTGATTGGTACCGCTGCCTGTTTGGCCGTGATCCTCTCCTTCTTCCAACAATTTGGTGCCTTAGTTAGTACTATTCCTGTACCAGTAATGGGTGGAGTTAGCATAGTTTTATTTGGAGTTATTGCTTCATCTGGTATCCGAACACTAGTAGAAAGTGGCATTGATTTTTCTGCTAAAAGAAATTTAATTATCTCCTCTGTTATCCTGGTCCTAGGCATTGGCGGGGCGCGGCTAGCCGTTGGTAGTTTTGAACTACATGGAATGGCCTTAGCCACTGTAGTTGGGATTATTCTTAACCTGGTATTACCTGCAGAGTCTTCAAGTGATGTTTAGCGACAAGACTCAGAGACAGCCGTCTTTATTACTGTAACGCAAAGAGGAGCCCAGGCGGGCTCCTCTTTTAAACTTAAGGAATACGGTAAACGAATCGGTGATCGTTTTTAGCTGATCCTAGTTGAATGGATGTTGTTAGAGATGAGCTAGCATTGTTAGTTTGTTAGTTGGTCTCTGTTGTTACATCCGCCAAAACACACTGATGACTTCGGAGATAAGCGTAAATCATCGTATCTGGTGTCTACAGAATCCTTAAGTTAAACATCATCAGCTTTTAGTTTGGCTCTGAAGCAACTTAGGCTTATCACCTCACTAGTAGGATGCGCGAGATAATTAGTTTTATGTATGGTATCAATCTTTTTTCTGCTATTGACTCCTGGAATCGGTCCAATTCCGTCATGTAACGATTTTTAAAACACCTAGCAGGATAATCATTGTTCCTGGAAGCCATTGTAAAGGAAAGTTAGACATTTTTTGTTGCAGAAGTCGTCCTGTGTGGAGACCTTTACTGACAAAAAGGAAATTAGATACCATAACCGCCGTTGCAGTCAAGATGGTTGGAAATCCCAGAATAGCTGCTCCAATACCAGCAGCAAAGGCATCGAGTGCTAATGCAAACCCTAGAATGAGTGCTTCTGAAATAGATATAGTTTTTGATGAATCGTAATCCGCAGCTAGTGGTTCTCTAATTACATGGATGATTAATCCAAAAAATGGAATCCTAATATTGTAGAGAAGACTAGGATTCTCCGCAGCAGGTTTCATATCCACATTATGTTGGGTGTTTGCCTGTTGCCTAGTCCGCCAGATACTATAACAACCTAGCAGCACTAATATGAGGCCACCTAATACGGAAGTGAGTTCCTTTGACAACCATATAGTAATTATTCCACCAATAGCCATAGCGACTAGTAAGAAAATAGCAGATATTATACTAAGCAAAATCCTAGGCAAGGTGGGAATTCGAATTTGGGCCATTCCGTAGGTAACTCCAATGGCTAAGGAGTCAAAACTAACAGCAGCCGCTAATAGTATAACAGAGATCCAATCCATCTTAATCATCCTTTCTCATCTATCAACGAACCATTAATTTTTTGTTGAAGTATTTGGGGCACACTCTTATCATATGAACCAAGGCTAGATCTGTGCTTGGGGCAAGTAGGATGGGGGAAATTATACCGAGGAGACTCTTGACATTACCTGCTGACAATGGTAGAATGATAAATGTTAAAGGGCGGCATAGCCAAGTGGTAAGGCAGAGCTCTGCAAAAGCTCCATCCCCAGTTCAAATCTGGGTGCCGCCTCCATATTAGCAACTACACTAGTCTACCAGGGCTAGTTTTTTGATGTAGAAAAGACATATTGTCCTTG
>SKHL01000204.1 GCA_007116995.1 Limnochordia bacterium | reverse complement strand
TTGCTGCCCTATAGATGCCAGAGTCTTAGCTATCTGAAAGACTTGATCCTGCTCCATTCTTTTCAGACCAATATACTTCATATTCCGCTTGGTTTTGACGTATTCATCCACAAAGCTTATCACACAGCGTTTCGTATATCCAGACAGTGACGCAGCAATTTGTCTAAATCGTTGATAGTGATAATCCACAGAGAAATCGCTAGAGACAAGAATGGGATCGTAACGCCAGATAACTCGATTGGAACCAATCTTATTGGCCAGTTTGACGAATGTGGCGATCCGTTGAGACTCGGAAGGTACATTTCTCTCTATTCTTTTTCCATATCCATTTAGGGTAAATTGAAAGTAATAGGGATAACCGAGCTGATCAATTTCAGACAGATGAGGAAGTAACCTAGCTGGATCTTTTGTCCAAAATACAATGCAATCCACTACATCTTGGTTCAGGTCTATCCTGCTAACTTGAGAGGAGTTAAAGGGGTTACGCACTATGGCAAATCCAGCTCGTAGTCGGTTTAAGAGCCAAGTACTATAGAAAGCAGGGATGTCCGTACGGCGGCTAGCACTAATAATCACCTATTGCCACCCCTCTCAAATTATTAGCATGTTATTTCCCGGTAAATACTCATCATTACAGCTATGATGATCGTAAGAAAAAACTAAGCACTCACGAAAAAAGTGAATACTCACTTCTGGTAACTTGATCCTACTATGTATTATTTATCCTCAAACGTAGCGGCGATCTCTTCTAATCCGGAAATAGATTCTGACTGGCTAGTTCTTTTCTGAGACTGACCATGCCAAACTATTTTAAAGTCTGGTAAGAAACGTTGGAACCATTGTTCTGTTTCCGCTTGACCATGAGGAGCCCAACCAGACACAAAAGATCGCAGAGCCGCTTCAATCTCGCGGGTATTAATCTCTTGTGGTTTAGCCACAAAAATCCGTTGATGGCTAGTGGAATTCACTCCTTCATCTGCTGTTAGGAGCTCTTCGTACAACTTTTCACCTGGGCGCATACCAGTGACTTTAATATCAATATCTTCTCCCGGAGTAAAACCAGAAAGCTTAATTAACGACCTAGCCAAGTCCATAATTCTTACCGGGTCACCCATATCGAGCACAAATATCTCACCCCCCTGGGCCATCGTCCCTGCTTGGATTACTAGCTGCACTGCTTCAGGTATAGTCATAAAATAACGTACCATGTCCTGGTGTGTGACTGTAACTGGGCCGCCTTTCATGATTTGCTTTTTAAATAAAGGAACTACACTGCCTCGACTCCCTAATACATTACCAAAGCGAACAGCCACGTAATTTGTCTGGCTTGTCCGATCTAAGTGCTGAATGATCATCTCAGCTACCCGTTTAGATGCCCCCATTACACTAGTGGGATTGACTGCCTTATCGGTGGAGATTAGTACAAACCGTTCGGCACCATAGAGATTGGCCGCTTGTGCCACATTGTATGTACCAATCGAATTGTTTTTTATGGCTTCCTCTGGATTCGCTTCCATTAATGGCACGTGTTTATGAGCAGCCGCATGAAATACAATCTTGGGTTTGTACTCCTTAAACACCTTCTTAATAGCATCCTGATCTCGCACATCCTTGACTAGGGGTATTAGGGGAATGGAGGTCAGTTCTTTAAGCTCCATTTCAATATCGTAAACATTGTTCTCGCAAATATCTAGTAAAAGCAGAACTTTGGGTTTAAAGGCAACGATTTGCCGACATAGTTCGGACCCAATGGAACCGCCTGCGCCTGAAACCAAAATTACTTGACCTTTTATGTATTTACAGATTTTCGCTAAATCAACCTTGACTGGATCTCTTCCTAATAAGTCTTCTACTTCCACCTCACGGATCTCATTAATTGTCACCTTTCCGTCAATTAGATCGAACATACCCGGCAAAATTTTCACCCTAGCATTGGTTTGCTGACAGAGAGCAACGATTGCTCGAATTACCTTGCTTCCAACTGAAGGCATGGCGATAATTACTTCATCGATCCGGTGCTGTGCGACAATTTGAGGCATAGTCTCTCGCCCGCCTAACACAGAGATGTCCATTATCTGCAAATTATGTTTCACCGGGTCATCGTCGATAAAGCCCACTACTTGGATACTCCCGTTATAGTGGTTTCTAAGCTCTTTAGCCACCATGATGCCTGCATCACCAGCTCCCACAATTAGGATCCGCTTACTCCCTGCAGTACAAGCATTCTTGGCACATCCATCACGAATCATACGCCATCCTAGTCTTGAGCCACCAATTAGAATAATGGTCAGCATCCAATCTAGCATTACTACACCCTTACTCAAGAATACTGTTCCCGGTACCAAGAAAAACCCAGCAAATACGTTAATCACCGTACCTAAGCTAACCGCGCGTATAGTACTAATTAACTCCCCTATACTAGCATATTGCCACATCCGGTCATAAAGGCGAAAATGGCTAAAGGTCAGCAGCCGTGTCCCGGTAAACAATACTGCAATCCACATGTATTCATTCAATTTTACTGCCGGCAATACTTGATCAAAGCGAATGTAATAGGATAAAAGAATAGCAATATTAATCAGTACAGCATCAACAGCAAACAAAACGAACTTACGGTCCATGGACTCCACCCCTGTATCTTACATAAAATACTCGACATTCATCGTAATAATTCGATATTCATAATATTACTTCGATATTTCGAGCCAAAAACCTTTACTTTATTCAGATTAACCTGTCCATAAAGTAAAAAAGCGAGGAGCTGGAACCAGCCACTCCCCGAATAACCAAATCCATCATTTGCTATCCAAGTCAAGGCTCATTCCACCTGTTCTGTCAGGAAAGCTTCTATGCTCCTCACATCCAATCGATACCCTCATCACTGATTTCCCGGTTAGTGCTACATGCTTACTCCTCTAGCGTTTCATCTTGACTACTATAATAACTAGAGTAATAGTCATATCCACTTAGTTTTTCATCATATTGATTAAGGATCGCACCTAACGTTATCACACCAGTCTGGTCCATCTGTATCTTTGCTTCTTCAACCGTGGGTATCGGTGTTTTCCCAGTTTCAATTACAAATATGGCACCATCAGCAAGCTTCGATACCTCAAGCGACTCCGGTCCAGCGTGAATAGGTGGTAAATCCACTATTATCCAGTCGTAGGTTTCTCGTGTCTGCGCCAAGAGATCTGCAAAAGACTGCGAATGAAATAAATTAGGAATACTTGGCGGGCGAGTACCTGCTGTTATTACATCAAAGTTCACTCCATTAAGGGAAACAGCGCGAATACCGTCCTCCAATTCCATCTGCCCAGAGACTATTTCCGACAATCCTGGTGAGCGACGGCCCCCTAATGTTTTATGCAGCACAGGTTTGCGAAGGTCGCCATCTATGATCAATACTCGTTGACCGGATTGTGCAAGTATATAGCTGAAATTTACCGATGTGGTTGATTTTCCTTCGCCCGGAATGGCACTAGTAATGCTAATTACCTTGGGTTGAGCATCCAAGTTCGCAAACCTGAGATTGATCTCCACGCGTACATAAGCTGCTGCGAGAAAATCCATTGCATTAATCCCCACTTCTAATAAGCTACTTTCTCCGTCCTGCTGATGCTTATTCTTAGTGATTTTGGGGATGACACCTAACAGAGGTAATCCTAAGCTTTCTAGCTGGCTACGATTCTTAATGGTATTATCGAGGAACTCTAAAGTAAAGACCAATCCCACACCCACAAACAAGCCTAAGACCATACCAATAGCAATATTCAAAGGAATCCGCGGACTAATCGGTGTCGCAGGCAGAGTCGGTGTTCGTAACACCTGCAAATCACCCAACTCCCGTTCCACTGCAATCCGGGCGCGTTCAAGTTCTTCGATCAGCATTCCGTAAGTTCGATTACTAACAATAACCTCCCGCTCTAATCTCGCATACGTAAAGGCGTGATCCGAAAGAGTCCATAGCTGCTGCTGGTACTCGGTAATGCGTTGCTTAATCAATCCAATTCTGTCTTGGAGACTACTAATTTCAGCCCTTAATTGAATGTCAGCAAGCGTTAATTCCTGGTAGACCTCGAAAATTCCCCGACTGTCTCCGGCTTCATCCACCATGTCCCGTAAATGCCCTTGGATTTGGGATGTCATACTGTCAATCCGGGCATCCAATTGCCGAATTTCTGGTGTTCCGAATAAACCGCGAGAAACATACTCCACACGAGTAGCTTGCAAAGAAGCTAACAGCTTCTGTAGTTCCTCAAGAAGCTGTTTTGAAGATACTCCTGTACTCTCCGGCAACTCCTGCCTCGTGCGAGCTAAATCCCCTTCTATGTGAGCTAAGCGAAGCCGCGACTCCTCTAAACGTATTTCGGTATTCATCAATTGGCTTTCCAAACCTGCCATGTGCTGATTTACTTTTGCTTCCTCACTGCTTAAATAAATAATTCCTACATCCTGTTGAAAATCTCGAACAGCTCGTTCAGTTTCTTCCACCCTAATCAGCGTTTGGCTGACCTGGGAATCTAAAAAATCCACCAGCCGAACAGCTTGTTCTTTAGCACGCTTCTCCGAATACGTTTGATAGGCCTCAACTATTGCATCGGCAGAAAGCTTGGCGATCTCTGCAGTAGCCCCTTGGACGGCAATCCGAATTACGTCAGTGCGAGCTACAATACTAGTATTGACACGGCGACGTAAATTTTCAGCTGCTTCTGCATTGCCCTGTTCATGGAGGAGGATGCTTGCTTGATTAAGAATCAGAGGACTATTGATCACTTGCAGACGATTCTCTAGCTGTTCTGATCCGCTGGAGCCAGCCCCGAGAAACGCCATTTGACCGCTAAATGAGTTCTGCTGATCAGCTACTAGAATATTGGCCACTGTCTCATATGTGGGAGGAGTGAAATGACTTATCAGACCAGCCATCACTACAGATAGGACAGTCGCTCCTACGACAAACAACCATTTTCGCTTAAGCATACTAATCATCTGCAGCAAATCAAGCTCTGTCTCTGCTCCGGAATTCACTCCATTTTGAGGTTTGCTTTGAATAGCCATCTATTCTATGACCTCCCTAAATCTTAGTAATTCTTCTAGAATAGATTTTAGCTCCAGCCATGCACTGCCCCCAAAGTTATAAGCTGTCTGGTTCACTAATAGTCTAGATTGGACTCGTAAATCAGCTATCTCCACATGAATATCGGCAATCCGCTCATCAAGAGACCAGAGACTATCAGCGGGAGCGACCCCTGCAATAACTAATTCCTGCTGTTGTAGACGACGCTCACCTAATAATAAACCTAAGCTTTCTCGTCCACTGTGGCGGTGTTGCAATTGCATCAGCTTCTCTATAGCCATTATTAAATCGCTAGTTAATTGTTCCTGAATAGTCTGCAGTGCTTGAGTATCTCGTTCGACCTCTCGCTCCAAGGTTCTTTCTGCTGTAGCTTGCTCTAGCTTCTGGTGAGGTTGAACCAGGGGTAAGGACACACTCATTCCTACAATGGGTACAAAGCGCACTTCATTATCTACCACCCGTGTGCCCAGATCTGTAGATAGGGATAATGAAAGCGGAAACCGCGTATTCGGTATTTGGATCTGTTCACTACCTGCTACCAGGACCCGCTGGGAAATGAGGCTAGGATGATGCTCTACCATAACGGCCACAGCTTCTTGAAGCAATACTTCGAAGCTGTCATCCTCCCCTAGCGGAGATGCAAACCCATAAACTGTAGTCGAAAACACCATAACCAGGAATAGTATAATCATCGGAGCTTTAGTATTGGTCTTGGTTCCGCGTAGATAGCTGCTAGATTGTCTCAATATACTGGTCACCTCCAAAAATACTCTCTTTCTGGCCATTATTTACTAGCTTTTGATAAGCTTCGAATCAGCTCTAACAGTTCAGCCCAATCTTCACCGCCATAATTAAAGGCTGTGGCTCTTTCTAAGGCTACTAAGTTTGATTGTCCATCAGCAATGGTGATCTGAACCTTGATTATCTGCTCGGAAAGATTCCAGAGTACACTATCAGGCACAATACCCGCCTGCACTTGGCGCTCGGTAGGTTCTAAACGCTGCTGCAGCAAATCTAAAAGATTCTTATTGTTGTCAATCAGGTTACGCAGTGTCAATACTTCCGTTAGCTTAGAGAAGAGCTCTGATACAAGAGCGCGCTCTAAGGTTGTGTAGGTCTGTTGAGCTTCTTTGATGCTGGTCACAGCCTCGTATTTAATCTTCAAAAGCGATGCCTGGGCATAGCTAGGAACACTACCGCTATCTTCTAACCGTACAGTATCCATAGCTCTAGCTGCATCCATCACTGTGCGCTGCACAGCTAAGACCGGGTCCCGAGACACCACAAAATCTACGATGAGAGCATAATGGTCTTCCTCTTCTACGATCTTCACCTCTTGGGCGAGGGTAGGCAAAGATATCAAGCTCATTGTCAGAAATAACGTAAACACAGATACTGAAGCAATTGAAAAAATACCGTTTTTTAGTTGATACATGATAATTTCCTCCTCAAATACACACTAGATTATAAAACACTACACTTCTCTTACTTGCCAACAAGCAACCTGTCCCCATTTATTTGAGGCAATCCATGAGCGAGGATCTTTGATCGCGTGATTTCTGCATCATAAGGCACTTTATACCACGTCACTGAGTCAACTCGCGTATCCTCAAGGGAAACAACAGCAAAACTAGCCCTGGGATCTCCATCCCGTGGCTGGCCAACACTACCAGGATTGATTATGTAACGACATCCTTCCTCCAGTACTAAAGTTTTTGTGGCGAGACCATGGGTATCCACTGTACGCATGTGAACAGGAACCATCTTCACCTGTTTCCGAGCATTATAACAAAAAGCGCCTGGAAAATGAGTATGACCCACTACATATAGGGATTCCTTAGTAAATCGAAATATCATTGTAGCCGCACTGGTGTTTTGCACACGATGCCAAAGCGAATCATGTGGGCTTCCATGGTGCAAAATCCCCCACGGCAAACGTAAGCTTTGTGGCAGATCCGTCAAGTAACGCAGATCGATTTCATTTAACACCTGATTTGTCCACTGTAACGATGCATGCATCGGAATTGGAAAATCCTCCAAGGAAATTTCACCGACCACAGCTGCATCATGGTTACCTTGAATCCCAATAATCTCCCGTTCTCGCATAGCTTGGATACACTGGGCTGGCTCGGGACCATAATCCACAAGGTCGCCGATAAAAGCAACTTGATCCACTTCAAGCCGATCAATATGGGCTAAAACGGGTATTAGTGCTTGATAATTACTGTGAATATCGGATATAAGTGCAATAGTGCCCAATTGTTCACCTCTATTCTCACCTGGGCTTCGATACCTCTTATTAAGTTCGACATAAGACATCGTTTCCCTCCATGAATGGATGCCATTTTGAGTATTGCAACAATATACACAAAGATCAACAATACCCTAATCGTAAGATGGCCATTAAATTCCAAACAGGCTTGAAATATCCTGATCATCAAGAACTCGGGTACTCTTCTTGTTTGAGTTTTTAAGCAGACTCTGCATTTTCTGATCAATGGTTTTCTTAAGTAGCACCCCGAAGTCTATATCACGGAGGGTAAAGAATAACATGGGATCTTGATCAAATCGTGCGCCAACCCCATACAATGCTGCAGTAACATGCTTACACATACTCGCCCAATCATAGCAACTACAACGAAAGGAAATATCCTTTTCCGTGGGAAATAGACCTTTGCCCTTTAGTGTGAAAACATCTTCTAATTCCTTAGGAAAGCTTCCCTCGACCAACTCAGCTAAATTATCCAGCTTACGATTACATACTCCCAAGATAGACTGGAGTTTTCTGGGTGAGATAGGCTTTATTCCAATCTCTACTTGATACGGTTTCGACTCGCTTCCCTGAACTAGCCCTTTAACAAGGCCGGTTTGTATCTTTAGATCCAGTACAGCACCATTTCTCACGTAGCTGCGTCCACGAGATAATCGATTTGAGTAATCGGCATAACTCTCTAAATTCTTATTCCAGGCTTTGCCCCACCAAGTTGTGGCAATACTTCTACCCTCAATTATAATGGGTGCCAGATCGGGGTTCTGCTTTCTTAACTTGACAATCTGCTTTTTCGCTCTTTCTTTCCGTTTAGCTACCGATACATATTCGGGGAAACCACTGTAATAGGCCACTATTTCTCACCTGCTTGTGTTAGTGTAAACAGTTCCATCAATTGCTTGTTATCAAATTCTGTAATCCAGCTCTCCCCGGTAGAAGAGATTATATCACCAGCGAGCTTACTTTTATCTTCGATCATCAAATCAATTTTCTCTTCCACAGTCCCTGTTGTAATAAATTTATGAACCATAACATTTTTTTGCTGTCCAATACGAAATGCTCGGTCAGTGGCTTGATTCTCCACTGCTGGATTCCACCAGCGATCAAAATGGATAACGTGGTTTGCCGCGGTTAGATTTAGTCCTACTCCTCCAGCCTTTAACGATAGAACCATAAAGGGAACATATTCCTGACCACAGAACCGATCTACAAGCTCTGTCCGCTTTTTAACTGGTGTTCCTCCATGTAAAACCAACCCTTGGCGCTTAAAGATCGTTCCCAAAAACTCTGCAAGAGGTCTAGTCATTTCTCGGAACTGAGTAAAAACTAGTACTCGCTCTCGTTTCTCGTAAATCGTTTCACAGATATCTCGTAATCTCTCATACTTTCCACTATGTTGATGCTGAAAGGCTGCTTGTCCTAAAAACTGATCTGGATGGTTACATATCTGTTTGAACTTCATTATGCTAGCTAAGACCAAACCCTTACGTTCGATTCCCTCCGCAGTGTCTAACTTTTGTTCTAACTCCTTGATAAGACCGTTATATAAAACAACCTGCTTTTTTGTTAAAGTGGCATAGGCCTTCGTCTCAACTTTATCTGGTAGATCGGCAATTACCATCTTATCCGTTTTCAGTCTACGTAAAATAAAGGGTTGGATCACCCGGCGAAGCTTGGCATAGTCGGCTTGACTCTGATTTAACTCCTTGATAAAAACCTTAAATTCTTTAGCAGTACCTAGTAATCCAGCGTTTAGAAAGTCAAATAATGACCATAAATCGGATAAGCTATTTTCTATAGGCGTACCAGTCAATGCTATTTTGGCGTTGGCCTCTAACTGTTTGACTGCCTTCGTCTGTTTCGTTCTAGGGTTTTTAATGGCTTGGGCCTCATCTAAGATAACCAAATCCCATTTCACCGTTTTTA
>SKHL01000013.1 GCA_007116995.1 Limnochordia bacterium | reverse complement strand
TACCCGTTGACGAATATCAGTAGAAGAAATGGCCATCGCTGGAACCTGTAGTAAATGTAATCGTTTCTCATGCTGGGCAAACAGTTGCTTAATCTGATCATTTTGTTCTCCTAGATTAAACCCTGGTCTAGTCGCTGCGATAAACTCAGCTATTTCTAGTAGGTTTTCATGATCCTTCCAACTCATAATCTCTAAAATGGCATCAGCTCCTGTGATGAAGAAAAGCTCAGTTTCTGATCCATAGCGTTTCTGTAATATTCGTAGTGTCTCAATCGTATATGTGATACCTTCCCGATCGATATCTACTCTTGATACCCCAAAGGAAGGATTTGTCACTGTCGCTAGCACTGTCATAAGATAGCGGTGCTTGCTATCAGTCACTTGTTTTGGATCCTTATGTGGTGGATTACCGGACGGAACAAATAAAACTTGATCTAAACCGTACTTCCCTAGGGCACCTTCGGCTGTAACTAGATGCCCGTAATGAACCGGATCGAAAGTTCCACCTAGGATGCCAATTCGTCGTATTTTCTTATGCATTAATTTTTCCCCCAAAGCGGTAGCTAGCATTGCTTATATAGTTCGTAGGAGACATAAAGTTCTCCTCCAAACTTTTTAAAAAATTAATCGAGTACCTAAGAACTAGGTGATCAGGCCTAGTTCTTTCGCAGCACACCAGAACGGTGCGGACGGACCGCGTGCGTCTTACAGTTAGCTATGCGGAAATAGTTAATCCAGCCTCTCAAAACGGGATTTAGTTCCTTAATTACTTCTTCAAGGTTACCCACCTTACAAGCCTGCCGCGGTTCACTTGCGCTATGACTCCCCCTCGGCTTCCTCCAGACGACACTACTCCCAGTGACGCCCTTGCCTGCTGGTTATCTTCCAGCTGGTCAGGTGACGAGGCTTCCTTCAGCCCATTGGCGCAGTAAGCATGCCAGACGCACATCGAAAAAAAGCGAGGAGGCCTCGCTTTCTCTACTACACTGTGAGAATATACTGGTTTAAGATAGCTTCTAACATTTCTTGACGACCGGATACATTCACTATCTGGTCATGCTCAAGGGCATACTGCTCTAATTCCTTAAAGCCAACTTTCCCTTGTATAATCTGTTGCCCGATCCCTGATTGATAGCTAGCATACCGTTTGGACACGAAATCTTCTAGTTCCCTAGTTTCTAGCAGCTTATGAGCCACTTTCAACCCATGAGCAAACGCATCCATCCCGGCTATGTGACCATAGAACATATCTTCAAGCTCAAAAGATCCTCGCCGTAGCTTAGCATCGAAGTTCAGTCCTCCCGAATGGAGACCGCCATTCTTTAAGATCTCATACATACCTAAAGTTGCGGAATATATATCTGTGGGCATTTGATCCGTATCCCACCCTAATAGCATATCCCCTTGATTAGCATCTACACTTCCTAATACTCCATTAACTCTGGCAAAATGCAACTCATGTTGGAAGGTGTGTCCAGCTAAGGTCGCATGATTAGCTTCGATATTCATCTTAAAATACGGATCCAATCCATAATTCTTTAAAAAGCCTAAGACTGTGGCTACATCAAAATCATACTGGTGCTTCGTAGGTTCCTTAGGCTTTGGTTCAATTAAGAACTGACCAGTAAACCCAATATCTTTGGCATAATCGACCGCCATACGTAAAAACCGAGCCAAATTATCCGTCTCTAAGCTCATATCGGTATTCAATAGTGTTTCATAGCCTTCTCGACCACCCCAGAATACGTAGTTTTCTCCACCTAACTCTTTGGTGATTTCCAAGGCTTTCTTCACTTGCGCACCAGCATAGGCCAGTACATCGGCATTTGAAGATGTACTCGCTCCGTGCATAAATCGGGGATGGGAAAACAAGTTAGCCGTACCCCACAAAAGCTTAATCCCCGTTTCCGCCATCAAGTCCTTCGCCAACGTTACTATCTCGTCAAGGTATTTGTTTGTTTGTCTTAAGCTGTCGCCCTCAGGAGCGATATCCCGATCGTGGAAACAATAATACTCCACGCCAAGTTTACTCAAAAATTCAAAGGCCGCGCGCATGCGTGCCTTAGCATGTTCTAGTGGATTGCTAACAACATCCCAAGGACGAAACACTGTTGGTGCTCCAAATGGATCCGCTCCAGCACCTGTAAATGTGTGCCAATAGGCAACAGAATATCGTAAGTGCTCGGCCATAGTCATATGACCGAGTTGCTCTGTCGGGTTATAATACTTAAAGGCCAAAGGATTCTGGGAACCTTTTCCCTCAAATTGGATCTTGCTAACGTTTTTAAACACATCACCCATATTAACTTACCTCCTTGACTTATTATGCACTTGCAGTCCGTATAAGAAACCAATCCTTATTTTCTCCATATCTTCGACACAATCCAATATTTCCCCTTCTACAGAGAGTTCGAAATAAGGAGGCGACTACTGACTGTCTGGTAGTTTAATCTTTAGTTTTTCTACAGACTCCCGGTAGATAAGAAAGTTGCGTCCAATTTTCTGAACAATCTCTGCCCCTGTACTGTCGCTGACATCTTCTGCTAAAACACTAGGTTCCTCTATGCAGTTTCTTAATACTCGCACTTTGATTAATTCCCTAGCTTCTAAAGCATTATCTAACTGAGTTAATAACTCCTTTGTCAATCCACCTTTACCTATCTGGAAAATAGGATCCATCTGATTTCCTAAGGAGCGCAAATAGGCACGTTGTCTACTAGTCAACATTTCACTACCACCTTACTCATAGTACTCAAATTCTAATTCACCCACGCGTACGGTCGTCCCTTCCGGAATATTATCCGCTTTCAATTTTTTGTAGAGACCAATTTTCTCAAATAAGCGCTGTAAGTAGTCGATCGTCTCATCATTATTCAGATCAAGCCGATTCATTAACCGAGTTAACCCCGCTCCCTCCACCACATAATCCTCGTTGTCTCTGCTAAGGGTGAAATCCTCAACCGGGTTTGTTTGCGTTTCAGGATGATATACCAAGATTTCTTCTTCTAGCCCTTGGCCAACGGGATCTGTAGCCTTTATCTCCCTTAGCATGTTTCCTATGTGATTCACTAAATCACTCGTTCCCTGACTAGTAGCAGCGGAGATAGGAAAAATCTCCCGATTCTCTGTGGCCACTAATTGAGCTAACCGGTCAAAATCTTGATCCGCTCCTGGTAAATCCATCTTATTCCCCACAACTACTTGAGGCAGAGTGCTTAATTTCTCACTAAACAAAGACAGTTCCTTGTTGATCTGCTTATAATCGTCTAGGGGATCTCGACCATCTACCGCAGCTACATCCACTACATGCACTATTACCCTGGTACGTTCCACATGACGAAGAAAATCAGTTCCTAATCCAACACCAACATGGGCTCCCTCAATTATTCCGGGAATGTCAGCTAAGACGAAAGACTCACCTACACCTAGGGAAACAACACCTAGATTAGGAATCAAGGTGGTGAATGGGTAGTTCGCTATTTTCGGTTTCGCTGCAGAAACAACAGATATTAGCGTAGACTTCCCAGCATTAGGATAACCCACCAATCCAGCATCTGCGATTAACTTCAGCTCTAAATCAACCCAAAAACTCGGACCCTCCTCGCCTCGCTCTGCAAAGGCTGGAGCTTGTCTAGTCGCTGTAGCAAACTTCGTATTACCACGACCACCACGACCACCCTGGGCAATCAAAAGCTTTTGTTTATCTTTAATTAAGTCGGCAATAACTTCTCCTGTTTCTCCATGCTTGATAAGCGTGCCTGGTGGTATCAGTACAATTAAGTCCTCAGCATCTTTGCCGTATTGATTCTTTTTCTGACCGTGTTCGCCATTTTCTGCCTTATAATTCTTGATATACTTAAAGTCGATCAGTGTTGACAAATTAGCATCAGCTTGGAAGATAACACTCCCACCGCGACCACCATCGCCCCCAGCTGGACCCCCAGCTGGCACATATTTCTCGCGACGAAAGCCTACGTGTCCATTACCTCCATCGCCTGCCTTAACAAAAATCCGTGCTCTATCTAGAAACATCATAGATACCCTCTTTAGCTACATTTCTTCATTTTGGTCTCACCAAATAATACTGATAGTATGTATAAAAAATCCCTTCCGTACTCACGAAAGGGATCTGCAAATCATTAGGCTGTAACTGTAGCCCGCTCAGCAAGAATGCTAACTTGCTTACCAGTTTTGCCTTTACGCTCAAAACACACATACCCATCCATCTTAGCAAACAATGTGTCATCATTGCCTAGACCAACATTATCACCAGGCTTCACCTTTGTACCCCGTTGACGAACGAGAATGCTACCAGCTGTCACGTACTGACCATCATGACGCTTAACACCTAAGCGTTTCGCAATCGAATCCCGACCATTCTTTGTACTTCCTACACCTTTTTTCGATGCAAATAATTGTAGATTCATTCGCATGATTCCACCTCCTCAATTCTTAAGAAGTCACCATACTCTTCATAAATGGCTATTAACCCTTTATACAATGTGTTTAATATTACCTGGCTATCGTCGTCTAACTTGGGACAAAATCCACTTGGTAACATACACTCTAGATACCCCTCTTTGACAACTAAATCCACATCAATCCCTGCTACTTCCTGTAAGCCTATTACGGTAGTCTGGGTGAGAGCGGATACTGCGGCACAGACAATGTCTTCGCCATGATCAGCATAGCCTGTATGCCCTTTTGCGACAAAACCGGATATCACCTGCTTTTTACGCTGAAAACGAACCAACATCATTATGCCTCAATCTTATCAATTACTAGCTTAGTGTATGGTTGACGATGACCGTTCTTTTTTCGATAATTCTTCTTGGCTTTGTACTTAAAGACAATAATCTTCTTGCCTTTACCATGCTTATCAACTTTAGCCGTTACTTTCGCACCATCAACAATAGGAGTACCTACCTTTACAGTGCCCTCATTACTGACCAGCAACACTTTCTCTAAGGTAATCTGATCACCTTCAGTTACATCCAACTTCTCGACATAAATAGTGTCTCCTTCAGCAACGCGATATTGCTTACCACCGGTTTCAATAATTGCGTGCATTGCTACACCTCCTCGCTTAGACTCGCCAGATCCAGGCACACAAGAACTGTGTTTTCAATAGCCCGTCCTGAGCGGTTTGCAAAAAAGCACAAACCTACAGAATTTATTCTATCATCCTCTGCCCATCTTGTCAATCAGATATAGGGCACTAATTTCGTCTCTTCAATGGTATAATCCTCATTGCCGCTAATATTTATGGGCACTCCTAAGTCTTTCCGCAGTTGGGCTAAAGTACTCCCACCTTTGCCAATTAACAGCGCTGCTACTTGAGGGTGACATTCTCCCTCTATGCGAGTCACATCGTTTTCTTTGGCAAGTGCGTAGAGCTGCTGAGCCGTATTAATTGCGACGGTATGAGGTGATAACACATGTCCGGTTCCTTGGCAACTAGGACAAGGCATCTCGAGTACGTGACTTAATGTCTTCTTTGATTTTTTACGTGTCATCTCTGCAAGACCTAGTTGGGTAAAGCCAAGTACATGGCTCTTGGTCTTATCCTTAGCCAGAGCCTGTTCTAGCTCTGCTAGCACCTTCTGTTTATCTACTTCACTAACCATATCGATAAAATCTATAATTATGATCCCACCAATATTTCGTAACCTTAACTGCTTGGCAATCTCCCGAGACGCCTCTAAATTGGTACTAAGCACTGTATCAGCTAGATCTGTTGAACCCACATATTTACCTGTATTGACATCTATACTGACTAGAGCTTCCGTTTGATCAATAATTAAATATCCCCCGCTATTTAACCAAACCCGCTTTTTGGTGGCTCGGTCTAGATCCTTTGTTATTCCTGCTTGTTCAAAAAGGCCTACTTTCCCTGTATAAAGGTTAATCTTAGTGGTCTCATCGATTCCTAATTGGTCAAGAATATCTAATATGCTCTGATACAGCTCTAAACTATCCACAACTATTTCTTCGACATCAGCCGATACGATATCTCGCACAATCCGATAGACTAAATCATGGTCTTGGTATACAAGAGCTGGTGCTGCTGTCTTTCTACACTCCTCTTGAATATTTGCCCACTGAGATAGCAAATATTCCCGATCAGCTAATAGATCCTGATAGTCCTTCCCTTCCGCAACCGTGCGAATGATTAGACCTATACCCTCCGGCTTTAATTCTCTGCCCATTCTCTTTAAGCGATCCCGTTCACTAGTATCACTTATTTGCCTAGATACTCCAATATTATCTTCTGAAGGCATTAAAACAAGGGACCGTCCAGGAATCGTTATCTGACCAATCACTCGCGCACCTTTATTCCCCTCCGGCTCCTTTGTAACTTGAACTAAGATTTCTTGTCCCTTATGCACAAGGGATTGAATAGGGCGACTCTTGTCATCGGAAGAAATATCATCCACATAAAGAAAGGCATTCCGTTCTAGCCCAATATTAACAAAGGCCGCGTCCATACCGGGTAACACGTTCTCTACCTTCCCTTTATAAATGTTCCCCACAAGACGGCTTTGCTCATTTTGCTCTAGAAAGAATTCTGCTAGGCGCCCCTGTTCCACAATTCCCACTAGTATTTGATTAAAAACTGATGATATCATAATTCTTCGTGACATAACACCTACTCCTTCACTTAAGGAAGCGATTCTAGGGCTCACTTCAATACATCCAACGGAGTAATCCATACCCCATCATCTTTCCTTACCAATAGTTCTTCACGATGAACCAAAACTTTACTCATCGGTAAGGAAAAAAAATGGAAAATTTCTGTGGGACGCACATTCTGAACACTACCACAAGCACATCGCAATAAAATCTGATTCTTATTTCTATCCCATTTTAAATCGTAAATCATCGGCCGAATGTCTAAGGACCGAACTCCCTTTTTTGTCTCCCGTCTGATCGGAAGACTATCTGAAGCTAATAATTGATTCACTAGCCCAGATAAATCTTGGTTAGACCCCTCTATTAAGGTCAGCCCATAGCTCGCCGCTGATATGATTGACATTAAGGAACTTGCTCCTTCTGGTAGTTCCAGAGCTGCGTCAACAGAGAATCCTTGAGGCAAGGTAGCGTTTAGTCGATCTTGTACCTCTGTAGCAGAAATGGGTGACGCCATCACTAGATCGGCATATTCCCCGGAGCTTGTTAGACCCACAGACAAAGCCGATGCGAAGGCAAGTTTAGGTTTAGGATGAAACCCTTCTGAATAGGCGATGGGTAACTTGCTACGCCGAATGGCCCTCTCTATCGTGCGTAGCAGATCCAGATGAGAGAGAAACCGGACTTCACTTCCCTTGGAGAAGCGAACTCGCGCTCCTTTAACCATTAGGATTCCTCCTCTCGATCTGAGTGTCTACTGATAGGGTTTGGCATACATCGCAACCGGTACAAGCATGATAACGGCAATCCTCTGTTCTAGTCTCTTGCAGGGCGCGAGCCCGTTCCCTAAACAAATATTTACGGCTGACACCACTACTAAGATGCTCCCATGGGAAGACCTCATCATCAGCGCGTACTCGTTCTGTATAATAGTGAGGATCCAATCCACAAGCCTCAAAAGCCTGCATCCATAGATCATAGCGGAAGTATTCACTCCACCCATCAAATTGGCATCCCAAATCTACAGCTTTGACTAGAACCTGGGCTAGCCTCCGATCTCCTCGTGCAAATACACCTTCTAAAAAGCTGGTCTGCACATCATGAGATTGCAGCGTGATCCCTGGCTTGGATAGTTGTTTGCGGAGATAGGCTTGCTTACCACGCAGTACCTCTTGGCTATCCTGCGCTTCCCATTGAAAGGGAGTGTGCCCTTTTGGGACAAAAGAGGCTATACTAACAGTTACACTAGGACGTTTACCACCCTGTGGCCGATTATCTCGCCCGATTTTTAGGACTTGATTGGCTAACGTAATAATTCCATCGAGATCCGCTGTTGTTTCTGTGGGTAAACCAATCATGAAATACAACTTCACCTGGTGCCAACCAGCAGCGAATGCACCCTTAACCGCTTGATATAAGTCCTCTTCGGATACATTCTTATTGATTACATTACGCAGTCTTTGGGTTCCTGCTTCGGGGGCAAAGGTCAATCCAGTTTTCCGAAACCGTTGAATCTCCTCTGCCAACTTAACAGAGAAAGAATCAACCCGCAGGGAGGGTAGAGATAGTCCTACGCCTTGTCCTTCATAGGTATTCACAAGCTCACCGACTAGATTTTCTATACATGAGTAATCTCCAGTGGATAGAGAAGCGAGCGAAACCTCTTCATAGCCTGTGCTATCCACTAGACTCGCAACTTGTTGCTTTAAGGTGTCTACACTTTTCTCCCGTACAGGACGATATACCATGCCTGCATGGCAAAAACGACACCCCCTCGTACACCCTCGTAACACCTCAACCATAGTTCGATCATGCACAACCTCCAGATATGGAATCACAAAGGTGTTGGGATATTCAACTCCATCAAAATCAGCAATAACCCGTTTCGTCACAGTCTCTGGTGCATGACTAGATGATTCAATCGTAATAAAATCTCCAGCTTGAGTATAATGTGGCGTATAAAGGCTAGGAACATAGATCCCTTCGATCCTAGCTAATTTGCCTAATAGCTGTTGCCTGTTATCGTTACTCCCCTTCCAATCGCGCACGACATCGAGTAACTCATGGATAACTTCCTCACCTTCACCAAGTACTACACAATCGAAGAAATCCGCGACAGGCTCCACATTGAACGCGCACGGTCCTCCAGCCACAATGATCGGGTCCTGGTCTCCTCGTTGAATACTAAAGCGTGGGATTCCTCCTAAGTCAAGCATTTTAATTATGTTAGTATAACTCATCTCATACTGCAGAGTAAAGCCCACTAGATCAAATGCCGATAAAGGGTTTCCAGACTCTAAGGATGTTAGAGGGAGATCAAATTGCACCATCTTTTTCTGCATATCCACCCAGGGCATATACACCCTTTCAGCAAGGCAATCAGTGCGCGTATTGATAATATGATACAGTATCTTAAATCCTAGATGACCCATGCCAATCTCATAGAGATCTGGAAAAGCTAGAACCATCTTTACCTGCATAACCTCCCAATCCTTATGGACAGCATGCAACTCATTATTTGTATAACGAGCAGGTTTTAACACTTCTGGTAAAACCTGCACTAATTCATTATCCATCAAAGCTCCTCCACTCTAGCTATTCGTTATAGACCCCCATGTTGCCGAACAACCATCGGCAGCACCATCGAATAAATTAAAATGAAGTTCGGCACACATGGGCACGGGATACAACTAACGGTT
>SKHL01000104.1 GCA_007116995.1 Limnochordia bacterium | reverse complement strand
GATTCAGAAGGACAGGATGTTCTTCTCTTTATTGACAATATCTTCCGCTTTACTCAAGCCGGGGCTGAGGTGTCAGCATTGTTAGGGCGGATGCCCTCGGCTGTAGGATATCAACCTACCTTGGCCACAGAAATGGGGCAGCTTCAAGAGCGGATTACTACTACGAACAAGGGATCAATTACATCGATTCAGGCTATTTATGTGCCAGCAGATGACTATACAGATCCTGCGCCAGCTACTACCTTTGCCCATTTAGATGCTACTACTAACTTGGAACGGCGTATTTCCGAAAAGGGTATTTATCCTGCTGTGGATCCTCTAGCGTCGACGTCGCGAATTCTCGCTTCGGATATAGTAGGTAAAGAGCATTACGAAGTAGCCCGCGGTGTGCAGCAGGTCTTACAACGCTATAAAGAGCTACAAGATATTATTGCCATCCTAGGTATGGATGAGCTATCGGAAGATGATAAAGTGATCGTAGCTAGAGCTCGTAAATTAGAACGCTTCCTATCCCAGCCATTTTTTGTGGCGGAGACATTTACCGGCCAACCTGGTAAGTATGTTCCGTTAAAGGATACAGTCCGTGGGTTCAAAGAGATCCTAGACGGTCTGCATGATGATCTTCCGGAAGCTGCATTCTATATGGTAGGTGGTATTGACGAAGCTGTAGCTAAAGCTGAGAAAATGCAACAGGAGAGTGCCTAACCATGAGTAGTTATCGGTTGGAGATTATTACGGCAGAGCGGAAGGTTATTGAGACGGACGTAGAATCAGTATTGTTGCCGACAACCGGTGGTCGCATAGGCATTTGGGCCAATCATGCTCCATTACTCACATCTCTTAAGATCGGTTTAGTCATTTTTGGCCCTAAGCAAGGAAAGAAGCGTAAGGCTGCCGTGGCAGGTGGGTTTGCTGAGATGTCAAATAATAAGCTAACTATCTTAGCCGGTAGTGCCGAGTTAGATGAGGAAATCGACATCCTCCGAGCGAAAGCTTCTCGAGAACGGGCCGAACAACGCCTGCGCGATCAACAAGCTGAATGGAAGCATACACGGACACGTATTGCCTTAGAGAAAGCGATTAATCGTATACATGCGGCTGCAGACAGGTGAAATAGTGGCTAATGGCGTACTAGGGTGTTTCTCTCGAATCAAAGCAATTAGTCCAATAGCGTTAGGAGTAAAAGTACGCTTGGTCAGCGCACCGTTATTATTGTTAATGTTATAGATATACTACATGGAACCAAATACTACCAATGGGATCCTCATGATTAACAAGTCGGATGCGAAGGCTATAGTAATATCTAGAAAACAGGAGGCTACCCATGCGCTATTATCTAATCGTTTTTCTCGTTTTAGTGGTATTTGTTATTACCGCACCAGTTTATGCTAACACCACCATTACCGTGGACTTTTTGGTAGACTATTTCTGCATAGAGCCATCTCTAGTTATTACCCTGGAGGGTAGAGGGATTTCCCGAGATGATCAAGCTGCTATTTTTTATATGCATGATATGGCTGGTGAGCGATTCCAGCGTAGCCAAGTAGAGCAATGGTGGGATGAGGGATTAGAGCTTTCTGAGATTGCTTGGCGGCTCGGTGTGCCACCTGTGATTTTCCCTGACCAGGTTTTCAGCTGGAATAGACCGGATCGCACCAGAGATTTTAATCGACCGGGTCGCTGGCCTGAGGAGAAGGTAAAACAAACGGATCATTCCTATGAGTATAAGTACGAAGATCGGCCAGCAGGGATCAAAGAAACCATAGAAATAAAAAAGGATAAATATGAGTTTAAATATGAGAGCCGTCATGAGACGGAAACGCTTAAAGTCGATCTTAAAAAGAATACGTATGAGTATTCCTATAGAAACCGCCAGACTGGTGAGAACAGTAAACGGAAGGGCAGCGTAGTTCCATTCACAAGCAGAAACTCACGGGACTACTTCGTGCCTAAATTAGTCGGGGAACCGAGCGTACGATTTAATATCAATTTTGATTGGAGTTTTAGTTTCTAATACCCCAATTGTTAGCAGAAACCGCCCAAAAATATCCGGAATGTGGGAGCAACTGGTGTGAAGGACCGTTTAAACGAAGATCATCGAAAGAACTAGGTCTTGTTCTTAATGAGTTTTGTATATTTTGGTAAATCTGGTGCATACTACTCCTAGGTGGTGATAGTATGCAATGGAAAAATTGGTTTAGACGACTCAAACCAAAGGGTTTAAGTGTAAGAGGGTGGTTTTTAAGGGTATTCCGCTTCCAAAAAGGAAACCTGCTTGATCAATTGTTTCGCATATCTGTAGTCCTTATTTTTCTTGTGATTGTCAGTGCTTGGGTTGGTGGTACTTTTTTATTTCCGGTAAAATCAGATCCACCGCAGCCAGTAGTTTCGATACCCGATAATTTTAGAGAGTTGGTAAGTAAAGAGCTTGATGCTCTGTTAGCGGCTAAGTACCCTTGGGTGCTAGAAGAGCTAGAAGTGGAGCAGGTGTCGGTTGGTCCCAAAGACATCCAGGATCTGCAGCCCGTCTCTCCGCTTGTTGATCCGAAGCCAGAGCCTACCAGTCCGAAACCGGGGACTGTACCGGAGGATACTCTTGATCGGCTAGAGGAAGAGGTCTTAAGTATTAGCTTTGATCGGTTACTTTGGCCAGTAAAAGCGGAGGTGACAACATCGTATGGTTGGTATCGCCATCCGGTTTACAAGGACTGGCGCTTTAATGGAGGAGTTGCGTTGCAGACTGCAACAAACGACGGTATCCGATCAGTGTTACCCGGTCGAGTAGAAACAGTTAAACCAGGTGGTCAAGGATATGAGATAGTCATTGAGCACGGAAGCGGTTGGCACACTGTTTATCGGGATATTCAGAATGTGTCAGTGGTCCCAGGTGAAAATGTTAATCAGAATCAAATAATAGCCGATGCTGGAACCCATGGGAACCTGTTTTTCGCACTTCACTACGACAGGCTTCCTGTTGATCCGTTTCAGTATCTACGCTAAGTTAGGTAATCTATCTCTTGCCTTTCTATCTCTTAGAGAAGGTTATATTATCCTCAAAGTGACTATCAAACTGGTAAGTAGTGGATTCTATTATACCATGTCGTCGAACTCTGATATACATTGCTTAATGGTGTCATCCAATGATGCTCGACGACATGGGTGAGTCTTTATCAGGAGACTACGTAATGATGAGATGATATGGCCTGCTTTCTGTGTGACGTACCAAATAATAATACACGTGGAGTTAACATCAACAACGATCTAATAGCATATTCGGTTTATCCTGGCATATAAATGTACAAAAGACTGCTAGGGGGAGCGAATATGAGAGACTATATCCGCAAACGGGTGGTGGATGTGAGTTTATATATAGTAAAAACTAATGCTACCGTTCGACAAGCTGCTAGTGTATTCGGAGTTAGTAAGAGTACGGTTCACAAGGATGTTACCGAACGTCTACCTAGGGTTAACGAAGCCTTGGCTAATCAAGTCAAGGAAGTATTAGAATTAAACAAAGCCGAACGCCATATTCGCGGCGGAGAAGCGACTAAAAAGAAATATAGTCGAAATCGGAAAGTGTCTTAACTGTCACTAGGACTGACCAAACTGGCATCGCAACTATTTAGAGGAGTTATCTCACACATGTCGAATAATAGATGGAGATATGTGTGAAAGGGGCACTTCCTGATGTTTGGAATGGATATTGGAATTGATTTGGGAACGGCCAACATCTTGGTTTTTGTTAAAGGTAAAGGAGTCGTTATCCAGGAACCTTCTGTGGTGGCTATGGACTTGGATACGAAAAAAATCTGTGCTATTGGTGAAGATGCACGAAAAATGATTGGGCGTACACCAGGAAATATACGCGCTATCCGACCTTTAAGTGAAGGTGTTATTGCAGATTATGAGATTACGGAGAATATTTTACGGTACTTCATAACGAAAGCTGTTGGCCGCCGCCGGATGTTTCGCCCTAGAATGGTAGTTTGTGTACCTTCTGGTGTTACAAGTGTTGAAAAACGGGCAGTATTAGAAGCCGCGACCGAAGCTGGTGCTAAGGATGTATATATTATTTCCGAACCAATGGCTGCTGCTATTGGTTGTGGCTTAGATATTTCGGCTGCAGTGGGAAATATGGTGGTTGATGTTGGTGGAGGCACCACGGATGTAGCAGTAATCTCCCTAGGGGGAGAAGTGGTTAGTCAATCTCTTAGAATTGGTGGATCTCATTTTGAAGAGGCTATTATTAGACATGTGAAACGGCTCCATAATATTGCCATTGGCGAACGCACAGCGGAACAGATTAAAATTGAAATTGGCACAGCCTATCCCACAGAGGAGAAGACCATGAGTATTCGGGGTCGCGATTTAGTAAGTGGCCTACCATGCACAATCCAATTAGGCTCAACCGAAGTTTATCAATCCTTAGAAGAGCCAATTCGTAGTATTTTGGAATCCATTAAGGCTGTTTTAGAGATCACACCACCAGAATTAGCGGCCGACATTGTGGATCAGGGGATGGTGTTAACAGGTGGTGGTGCTCTACTTCATGGATTAGTGCCACTTATTAGTGAAGAAACAGAGGTGCCTGTGCATATTGCAGATGACCCTTTAACCTGTGTGGCTCGGGGTACCGGTGAAGTGCTGAAAATGCTTGATAAACTTGGCGATGGAGTTGTGCTAAGTGCGAGATCGACAGTAAAGGCCTAAGGGCCTTTTTTTAATTTTCTCTTCCCTAGCTAAAGAAGAACATATTATCCTCAGAGTGACTAATAACCTGGGAAGTAGTTGATTCTCTTATACCGTACCCATATCGTCAAACTCTGATTTACATTGCTTAATGGTGTCATCCAATGATGTTCGATGACATGGGGTAGTCTTCGCTAGGAGATTATGGAACGACGAGAACTATATGTTTTTGTTACTAAAGTATTCAAGCAACCATACCGATATAATCAATACAAAGAGTCATGACATAATCAAACGGGAGGTGCACAATTGCTTCGTGGAATATATACTGCTGCTTCAGGTATGCTGGTTCAAAGCGTAAATACAGATGTTATTAGTAATAATTTGGCCAATGTGGATACTGTGGGATATCATCGTCAATCAGCCCATGTTCGTTCCTTCCCCGCATTATTGCTGAAGCGTGAGTTGAATAACGATTCCGCTAGGATTGGTACGTTAGGAACAGGTGCTGTGATCGATGGGAGTCGCTCTTCCTTTACACCGGGAAGTATTCATTCGACGGGGAATGCCCTGGATACGGCGCTAATTGGACCCGGATTTTATTCTGTTGATACACCAGAAGGGGTGCGATATACACGAGATGGTCGGTTTACACTTAATAGCACAGGATGGCTAGTAACTCACGATGGAAATCGGGTTCGGGGAGAGAATGGGCCTATACTCGTTAGAGATGGTGATGTGACTATCCGAACAGATGGGACCATTTTAGTTAATGAGGAAATCAGAGATCGATTACTAATGGTTGAATTTCCAAACAGAGATGGATTAGTTAAGCAAGGAGCCAATCTATATCGAGCTACAGAAGAAGCAGGACTGGCCTTTCGTTATAACTCCATTGTACACCAAGGCTCCTTAGAAATGGCAAATGTTAATGTGATTCGTGAAATGGTGAATCTAATTGAGGTTCATCGATCTTATGAAGCCAACCAAAAGGTGGTTCAAGCCTATGATGAGACATTAGGCAAAGCCGTAAATGAGATAGCAGGTCGCTAAAGGCTAGAAATAGATACAAAAATATGGGGTGCATGGCTGGACTGGTTTACAGAGGCTATTAACTGTTGAATGATGGATACAGTTCCCCCACAAATTTGGAGGGTTATTAATGATGCGGGCCTTATGGACTGCTGCATCTGGTATGACTGGACAGCAGTTTAAGATTGACACAACAGCGAACAATTTGGCAAATGTAAACACGACTGGTTTTAAGAAAAGTCGGGTAGATTTCCAAGATTTATTGTATCAAACAATGAAGTATGCGGGTACACCTGTTACTGCAGGGGCTCAAGTACCAACGGGCATTCAGATTGGACATGGAGTACGACCAGTTGCCACACAAAGGATATTTAGTCAAGGAACATTTCAACAAACAGATAATCCCTTGGACTTGGTTGTAGAGGGTGATGGTTTTTTTCAGATTCTATTACCCGACGGTGGTGTGCGCTATACGCGAGATGGTGCATTTAAGCGCGATAGTGATGGGCGGATTGTCACATCAGATGGATTTCCGTTAGAACCAGAAATTCGGATAGATGACGATGCTCTAAGTGTAAGCATTGGTTCTGATGGTACCGTCTCCATAATGATGCCCAACCAAAACGAGCCTGAAGAGGTCGATAATGTGTTACTGGCACGCTTTATTAATCCTGCCGGGTTAAAAAGTGATGGGCGGAATCTTTATACCGCCACAGCTGCTAGTGGAGAACCTATTGTGGGTGTGCCTGGTCTTGAGGGCTTTGGTGTACTTGCTCAAGGGTTCCTAGAGATGTCTAATGTGCAGGTTGTAGAAGAAATGGTTAGTATGATTGTGGCCCAACGAGCCTATGAAACAAACTCCAAGGCGATCCAGGCGGCTGATGATATGCTACAAACCGCCAATAACCTACGAAGGTAGGTGAAAAGTGATGAGAGCAGATCGTCAAGCGACGCTGGTTCTCTTGCTGGTTTTGGTGTTTTGTAGCACCGGAGCCTTAGCTGTAGATAGTGCAGAGAAACTGACAGTGACACTCTATGGCGAGTCCCAAGTGAGCTCAGATCAGATTTTCTTTAGAGAGATCGCACACATAACTGGAGAACAAGCTATGGTTGAACGTATTGGACAGGTTGTGGTAGCACCAGCAGCTAGGGAAGGACGGTCACAGCGAGTGACCATCGGACATATCGAAGTGCGACTACGTCAGGCGGGAATTGAACCAAGACATCTCCTTTGGCAAGGAGCTACTGAGATTGATGTATATACGAAAGCAAGCGGGGCTCCTGTGGTCACTGCTGTTCCACTATCATCTAGTAGTAGTGAAGGGATGGATCGGCAGCAAATTCCCTCTCCACCAGATCGGTTAGAGAACTACCATGTTGTTGTGGCCCGAGCCACTCTTGCTCGACACCAAGTATTAACTAGAGATCAGATATCTCTTGAAGAACGTGAAGGGATCGTTCCTACCCATGGCAGTCAACGTCTAGAGGATTTCATTGGTAAGCGAGTAACCCGAGTTGTCCCCGCTGGTAGTCAGCTTAGTTTAGCAATTGTAGAAGCGCCACCTGTAGTTGGCATGGGGGATCGGATTACGATCTTAGCTGAAGTAAGAGGAATTCATGTATCCGTTCCTGGACGAGCCTTAGCGACTGGTGCAATCGGAGATATGATTCGCGTAGAGAATACGAACACCCGCCAAACGATGTCAGCTAAGATAGTCAGTGCTGACACGGTGCAGATAGAGATAGGGGGGAACTCCTTTTGAAATTATGTAGTATGAAAAAGAGTTTTGTTTGGGTAGTATGTATGTTTTTCATGTTTAGTCCGACGATGGAAGCTACGTCCTTGTTCAACTCTACAGGGAATACTATGTTCGCTGACACAAAGGCTCGTGGGATTGGAGATTTAGTCACTGTGATCATCGTGGAACAAGCCACAGCTAGTCAAACAGCAAATACATCAACTGGCAAAGAATCGAATCTATCTGTAGGACCAGGACTAGGTGTGTTAGCAGATTTAATTCCACTGTTACGAATGAGCGGGGGAGATGATTTTTCCTCTGGAGGAAGTACAAGCCGCGGTGGTAGTCTAACAGCAATGATGACAACAAAAGTAGTGGATACATACTCGAATGGTAACATGAGAATTGAAGGGCGCCAACGTATACTGATTAATGGAGAAGAACAAGAAATTATTGTGTCTGGAATTGTGCGCAATCGTGACATTTCTCCAGATAATTCAGTTGTATCATCTTTAGTAGCCGATGCCGAGATAGAGTTTGCAGGCTCTGGTGCTATCGGCGATAAACAGAAACCAGGTCTGCTAACACGGTTATTTAATTGGCTCTTTTAAGGGAGGATACCCATGCAAACTAGATGGTTTCCATTAGGATTATGTTTGCTGATGATATTAGGTTTCAGTTTCCGAGTGCAAGCAAGTGATATGCTACCAATTGTTAGTATTTCTTCAGAGCAAAATACCATGAAAACTCCAGTTCAGCCCATAGCGCTAGATGCCCCCTTAGTGCGGATTAAAGATATAGCTCGCGTTCAAGGGGTGCGCGATAATCAACTATATGGACTCGGTTTAGTAATTGGACTAGAAGGAACGGGTGATGGTGGTGGAGCAAAAGCGAATGTGCAGATGATTGCTAATATGCTAGAGAAATTCGGTGTGACTGTATCTGCCGAGGATCTACGACTACGAAATGTAGCAGTTGTGATGGTCACAGCTGATGTGGCGTCGTCAGTGCGCACAGGAGACAGAGTGGATGTTACCATTTCCTCTATTGGTGATGCCCGTAGTCTTCAAGGAGGATTTTTACTACAAACACCTCTAGAGGCAGCGAATGGGCAGATTTATGCAGCAGCTCAGGGCCCCATATCCATTGGTGGATTTAACGTTCGTGGAGGATCAGGATCAGTACAACGCAACCATACAACAATAGGAATGATCCCAGGTGGAGCCATTATTGAACAGGAAATTGGTGGAATGGTCTCGGATGGGGAAATGGTCACATTAGTACTCAGAGAACCGGATTTTACTACATCAAATCGCCTTGCGCAGGTAGTGAACCAGGTATATCCGGATAGTGCTTGGTCTCAAGATCAGGCTACGGTTCGTGTACAGATTCCTTATCAGCTTCGGAATCAAGTAGTAGGTTTTATTGCTGGATTAGAGGAACTACCTATTCGTCCAGATGTACAAGCTCGGGTTATTGTTAATGAGCGGACAGGCACCATTGTAATGGGATCCGGCGTGCGGATCTCCACTGTAGCAGTGGCGCATGGTAATTTAAATGTACGGATCGAACCGACTCTACAAATCTCACAACCTCCTCCATTAGCAGCAGGAGAAACGGTAGTCGCTGCAGAATATGATATGGAAGTAATGGAAGATGTGAATCGTTTGATGGTGCTACAAGGGACGAGTAGTGTAGACGATCTAGTAGAGGTTTTAAACACGATTGGTGCATCACCACGAGATATCATATCAATATTACAGGCTATCAAGGCTGCTGGGGCACTTTACGGTGAGCTGATTATTCTTTAGGGGGACACATTATGCGAGTGGCTTGGGATCCAGGTATGTTAAGAGTAAATCAGGCGAATCAACTTGGTAAAGTACCGTCTGAGAAGCTGTCTACCTCCCAACGTGGGTTAAGGAAAGCAGCTGATCAGTTTGATTCTTTATTCATGCAACAGCTCTTAGGGGAGATGCGTCGGACAGTCTGGGAAAGTGATATCTTTGGAAATCGCCGGGCGGAGAAGCTGTTTGAAGGGCTCTTGGATCAGGAGGTCTCAGACGAAATGGCAAAGGCTGGTGGGATAGGACTAAGTTCCATGGTTTATCATCAGCTAGTAAGACATGTATCGGATAAAGATTAATGGCCGCTCTATATGAGCGGTTTATTCTTTTGCTTTGAAATTCAGCAGGATATCCTTGTTTCGAAACGAAATACTTAGAGATAGGATTGATAGGAGGAAACCACAGTTGATTAGGAAGAAATTAGTCTATCTAATATGTTTTCTCTTTTATCTACTGGTAGTCAATTGCATAACACAAGCCAATACCTTGTATTACCAGGTTTCATCTGAGAAAGTCGTTTTAATGGTTAACATCTCCTCTGATGAAGAATTTCGAGTATGGCAGACAACTAATCCAATGAAAGTAATAATTGACTTAACCAATAAATATACTGAGTTAGAGAGCACCATCAATATAGGCGATGTAGCACTAGAACGGATCCGTATAGCTGGAGGCCCCGGTGATATAGGTACCCGCATTGTGTTGGATTTTAACTATCACATGCCTAATCCCACCTGGATTTTTGATCAAGATGGTTTGAAGGTAGAAGTGGATAAAATATTCGTGCGCCGATCGGTGCGTACAATATCCCAAGGTGTCCGGTATGGCCATGAACGTAGAGGAATCGCAGCTGGTCCCTTAATTATTAATTTTCTAGAAGTGGATCTTAATGATCCAGAAGTGGAAGTGAAATCTTTATTAGCTGGGGATCAGATTTATGGTAGCGAGCGTGTCAGCTCCATGGCTATTCGGGGAGAGGCTATTGCAGCGGTTAATGGACTTTATTTTGCTACTGATGGTCGTCCTTTGGGGTTATTAGCTATAGATGGCCGTTTGATTAGTGAGCCCTACGCAAATCGAACAGCTATTAGGATTAAACCTGGTGAAGTTGGCATTGGTGCGGTAGGATTTTGGGGTGAAGTACAATCCCATGAAGGGGATACCTATCCTATCGCTGGAATTAACCGTCCTAGAGGTGCTGACGAGCTGATTATTTATACAACAGACTATGGTAGCACATCTCGGACCAACCAATTTGGGATGGACTTAATCGTAGTTGATGATCATGTAACAGGGATTGCACAAGGCAATGTGGAGATACCCTCTGAGGGATCTATCTTGTCAGGTCATGGTTTGGCCCGGGATTTCTTACATAGATTTGAAGTCGGTGATACGGTTAATTGGAGTCTTGAGTTATCACCTAACTGGTTGGCAGAGGGATTTAACCATATTATCGGGGGTGGTCCTCGTTTAGTTGAAAATGGTGTCCTAAGGATCACTGGCGAATTAGAACTGTTCCAACCTAATATTCTCTTAAGTAGAGCCCCCCGTACAGCATTGGGGATAACCCAGGACAATAGGTTATTATTAGTAACAGTTAATGGGCGGAAAACAGGAATTAGCGTAGGAATGACTCTGCCAGAACTTGCTCAATTAATGATAGAGCTCGGTGCGGTTGATGCCATGAATTTAGATGGTGGTGGGTCAACCACCATGGTGATTCGGGATCGGGTATTGAACTTGCCATCGGATGGTGTGGAACGACCAGTTAGTAATGGATTGCTTGTGATAACTCCTGAAAGTCGTAGGTAAGGAGATGCCCTTATGGTATTTAGAAGAATAGGTTTGATCATTTTAGTAATTGGATTGGTTTCTGCCCCAAGCTGGGCTACGGAATTGTTTCCCTTAGACCAAGTGCACCCAGGTATGCATGGCATAGGGAAAACAGTGGTACAAGGGACCAAGATTGAAGAGTTTCATGTTGAGATCATTAGTGTAGTGTCGCAACACCCACCAACACCATCTTTGGTGATGATTAAGGTAAGCGGTGATGTTATCGACCGCAGTGGAGGGATTGCCGCTGGTATGAGTGGTAGTCCAGTTTATATTGAGGATAAACTCTTAGGTGCGATCGGATATGGGTATGCCTTAACCGATCACCGGGTCGGATTGGTAACGCCAGCTGAGCGTATGCTAGAGTTGCTTGGAGAACTACCAAGTGAAATAGTAGAGCCAGTATTACCTAAAGATGCTTCACCGCTGAAAACTCCACTTATGGTTAGTGGCATCAGTGGTCGAGCTTTAGAGTATTTGACCAGTCGATTAAACACAGATCAGTTACAGCTTATTCCCGGTGTGACTGGTCAGTCAGATTCTGATGCAGGGGTCCCATTCCAGCCAGGCTCAGCTTTTGGAGTACAACTATTACGGGGAGACTTCCAGGCGGTGGCCTTCGGTACTGTAACTCATGTAGAAGACCATAAATTCGTGGGATTTGGTCATCCGTTTTTGCACCGTGGTGTAGTCAACTATTTCGTCACTCCAGCTACAATTCACTACACCATGCCTAGTTTGGACTTTCCTTTTAAGATCGCCTCGGCCGGTGTAACTGTCGGATCTCTATACCAAGATCGCGCTGCTGGCGTAGCCGGCGTAATTGGGACAGAGCCCTCCTATGTACCAGTGCGTATTTTTGTCCAAGATAAAACGCGCAATAGAACGAGAGAGTATCGAGTAGAGACTGTGCCCGATGAGAATCTTGTGGGTCCTTTAGCTGTTAGTAGCGTGTATCAAGGGATAGATGCTACCTTAGATCGGATTGGAAAGGGCACAGCCTATGTCCGTCTGGAGTTTGACAGTGAGGATATACCGAATACCGTCGTACGCGAGAATATGTTCTATAGTGATTCAGATATTGCTGTGTGGGCGCTCTATGACTTGGTTGAGGGGCTGGATCTGTTGCTAGCCAATAAATTACAGCCTGTAGATTTGAGTCAAGTAAACGCTAGGATAACTGTGGAAGAGCAGCGGAAGACAGCTTCGATTGAGAAAGCTATACCCCGGCAATTTCAAGTTGTCGCTGGTGAAAGCATGGAAGTGGAAGTAACTATTCGCCCCTATCGCGATCTGGTGGAGTATCGAGTGTTACGAATAGATGTTCCGGAGGATACACTACCAGGTTTAATGACCGTAACTGTTCGTGGTGGTGGATCTGGGTATTATGCCAGCAAACCCACAGTCCATAGTACACTACAGTCTATTGAAGAAGACGATAGTGAGAACCGTCTAGAGCCTAGTGGTGGCGAGAGCTTAGAGAAATTAATCGAGACGTATATGCGGCGCGAGCAGAATAATGAAATAGTGGCTGAGTTCTATCCTTTCATAGATAGTTATCGGCCAGTGGATCAGACGATAGAAGCTTTAGAGCCAGGGATCGACAGTGAATCTATTGATGGAGTTGAAGGAGACGAGTTGTTGTACTTTAGCGACATCAGCGGTACTGAATCAGCTTATTTTCGATTTCATTGGGATGATACCAGTAATGAGCCCATTCGAGTACGCTTGACTACCCAGTTTGTGATCGAGGGAGTAGCCACCTTTGATCTGGAAGTTGTAAAACCATAGCACCCCAACGCGAGCGAAACACCGCTAACAATTATTATTGTGATTGCAGCTAGCATTAACAGGAAAGCTATTTAGTCAAGGTGAATTGTATACTAGCATATAAAGATGGGACCATTACTCTTCATACTTAGTTGGAGATTAACGGGATTTGGCTGCGCAAGGTTGGCATGTGCTTCATTAGAGATGGTAGAGCGGTTGTTAGGAGATCACCATAATCTTCAAGGTTTAGGCGTGAATGTATATATTACGTATAATTGAAGTTTATTTACCCTCGATGTCCGGGAAGTTGTGGAGTTGGAGTACCAATTGCAACCAGGGATAACATTAAATAGTAGTTTAGACAATGAGGGAGACCGGCGAATCCGCCTTGAAGCGCGCAAAAGGTTTTAAATCCCAGATAATACAGGAAATACCCAGATTTATTAGAAGGAATCGCTTAAGAAAAGTAGAATTTACGAGAAGATGACTTATACATGAGACTTACGATGACATGGGTATGGGATACAAGTTGAAGTTATTTTCAGAGTGAATTCACGCGGCACTTTCAAAGTCAGGAGGCAAGAGAATGAGAAATCGAGTAATTGCAATTAACATTATCATGGTTCTAGTATTTTCAATGTTTATCGGTGTAGGAGACAGCAATGTAGCTCAAGCTAGTGAACCTGTTATCAAAGCAATAGTGGTTAGAGGCAACCAATATATTGATACGGAACAGATTCAGGCAGCCATCCAGAAAACTGTTTTAGATGCGCCTATTGTGGAAGAAGATATTTTTGACGATATGGACGCTATCTATAGCTTAGGGTATTTTTATGATGTTACAGCGAATTTTGAACTAACTCCTGGCGGAGTAAAAGTAATCTTTGCAGTCGATGAGAATCCAATTGTGCGAGATATAATTTTTACCGGGGTGACGCGAGCTCCCGTGCATGAATTTAAATCGAAGATGCAAGTGGGTCCTGGCGATGTTTTGAATGTTAATGCATTGTTGGAGGATGTACGATTGTTACCTGACTGGATCTTGGGTGAGTACGGTATTGCCCTGCGTCCTATCGATGTACAAGCCAATGATAATGGTATTATTGAAATTGAGATCGCTGAGACAGTTCTGAAGGACATTATCATTGAGGGTAATGATAAGACGTTGGAGCATGTGATTCGTCGGGAAATTTCCCTTGAGCCGGGTGATGTATTAGACATGAATGAGATTAATGCTAGCTTACGGCGGGTATTAATGCTTGGGTTCTTTGATGAGATAAGTCGTAGTTTTGAAGATGGTGAGCACCCTGATGAGACCACCCTGACGATATACGTAACGGAACGGAAGACAGGGGCTGCTACCTTTGGTGCAGGATATAGCTCTGTTGAAGGTGTGTTTGGGTTTGTCGATGTGGCCGAGGAAAATTTCTTGGGTCGTGGGCAACGAGTTAATGTCTATTTGGAAATAGGAGCCAATCGTCGACTATATGAGTTGGGTTTCTTTGAGCCATATATCGATAGTCAAGGTACTTCATTAGGAGCGAATCTATACAATCGTCGCTCCTCTATTAGTGCGTTAGATGAAGAGGAAGAAAAGCTTACTGGTGATCGTACAACCACAGGATTTGATGTTACCTTAGGTCGGCGATTCAGTGACTTTACCCGGGGGCGCCTAACCTTAAAGGCGCAGAATATCGGCTATAGTGGAGATATTACTAGTCTTCCCGATTATGCTAGCGGGTATAATAGCCGGATTATCGGGATAGGTGCATCTACTGATACGACGGATCATCCATTTTTCCCAACAGAAGGATTTAAGAATGATGTTTATTTAGAAGTAGGTACCGGCCTACTTGGTGGTGAATCCATTTTCTCAAAGATAGAAATGGAGCATAGTCGCTACTATGAGGTGCGAGAAGGCGGATATGTCTTTGCTGTGCGAGGAAAAGGTGGTCGTCTGCTCAGTGGAGATTTACGGGAGAATGAGCTATTCCGGATTGGTGGATCTGAGAATCTACGGGGCTACAGCTATGGTGGAGATGGTCTAGCAGGGGATAAAATGCTCTTAATGAACGCAGAGTTCCGGTTCCCGATTCTTGATCGAGTGCATGGTGTTGCCTTTACCGATTGGGGTAGAGCATGGGGTAGTGAAGAAGATATGAATCTTACAGAACTGTTAAATAGCTATGGTTTAGGTATGCGTCTCGATACTCCACTAGGTCTACTCAGGTTAGACTATGGTTGGGGTCTCGATGAGGAACAACAACGTAATGGTCAGTTTTACTTTGGCTTTGGTCAAACATTCTAGAGTAGCGCTAAATCATACTGGAAGACACATGTAATGAAAAACCCAGGGAGATGCCCATGTCTCCCTGGGTTTTTTTGGATTTGCATAGGATGGTTTAAATTGTTATAATAGCAACGTAGTAATAATAACTAATAAAAAGGAGGGCTTTTCTTTGTTAAAAGAGAAAGGAGCATTAGGAGTCGTAGTAGCACTGTTAGCTGTATTACTTGTTGTAGGCATGGTGGTTACTTCCGTTCAAGGGAAAGGTGATAATGCCATTGGTACTGTGAATATGGAGGCTGTATTCACCCAACACATGGCCCCGCCATTGTTTGAGGCAAGAGATGCAATGCAGAACGACTTTGACGGTAGGGCTGATGAGATGACTGATGAGGAAAAGAATCAAGTATTTCTGGAGTATCAGGCGCAATTAGAATTGCTTGAGATGGAATTTGCTGGTGATATTGACGAGGCTATCGAGATTGTCGCTAAAGCTAATGGCTTTGATGTGATGTTAGACTCCGCAGCGGTCCTCCATGGTGGGCAGGATATGACTGAAGCAGTGCTTGAGGTCTTGAAATAGCTGTATGCTAAGCGGAAGTATTCAAAGGTGGAATTGGAATGAGAAGATGGTGGTTGATTGTTCTGTTACTACCAATGTTAATCATACCATTGCGGCTGATTACCAGAGATGTTGGGAGTAACTGGCCGCAACCACCTTCTGCTGTCACAAATCCCATGCAGGAGCAGATGGTGGAGGAACTGTATGATCAGTTTCAGTTAGAAATAACTAATTTATTAGCCGAATATGATCGGCGACTTCAGCAAAGATGGGAACTGTTGCAACAGCAGGGTGAACGCCAGATAGCTGATCAACGCAAAACATTTGAGGAAAAACTAGAGGCTAATGTAGATGATTTTCATCAAGTGTTAGCATCAGAGGCTCAAGAGATCGAGCAAGAACTGCTTAAACGGTATCAGACTCCGATCGTGAATACAAAGTTACGCTTACTACTTGTCCGTTTATCAGCCTATGAACAACGAGAGCTAGAGAATGAATTAGCCCGTTTACAACAGGAGCTAGAGGTAGAAAGGACGGCTTTAGACCAGGAGTTGGTGGAGCGTTTATCCGACTTTCGACATGAGGAAACAGGACGGATAACCAAAGAGATGGACGCTTGGGAACAGTCTTATGTTGGACAGCTAAACCAGGATTATCTGGATTTTGAAGCCAGATTACATCAGGAGTATGAAACAGAATTACGTGAACGCGAGGATGCCTTGGGTAGATCAGTGCATGGTAGGGAATACTAAGGTCGATTAATCAAAGGCGGTGAGAGTGTGTGAAGTATGTACCATGGTTCTTGACTGCTCTATTAGGCGTCACACTCGTTGGAGTACTGATGGGCAGCCCGTTGTTGAGGGTTTCTACTACGTCCATTGGTGTAATTGATATTGGCCGTATTATAGATGAAAGTCCCCGAGCGCAGCGATTGAATCAGCAGTTGACAGAAGGGTATAACCGGCTGCTCGCTGATATTAGGCAGGAAGAAGAGAATATAGATGGAGAAGAACAAGCAGATAACGAAGAGCAAGCAGATAACGAAGAGCAAGCTAGGCGCGAACGCGAAATATATGCAGAATACCTGCGACTTCGCCAGGAACTAGAAAACCAATTTCAGGTAGAACTAGACCGGGCTATAGGAAAAGTTGCGAATGAAGAACGGCTACAGTTGGTGATCGATGTAGATGTGGTCCGATATGGAGGTCAGGATATTAGTGGTGAAATAATTCAGAAACTACGATGACGGTGCAGCCAGACCAGCTGCGCCTTTTTTCTGTTTGGAGTGACAGTCCCAGGTGATGATTGAATCAAGGACCATAGTCCCATATTTCGGAACCAACGGACACATATTTTCATAATGAGATGAAGGATGTAAAGTAGGGCGGGAAGATTAGTATGTGATTGATCCAGCAAATACCGATCTGGTAAAGCAGGTAAATTATCCATGGGAATCGAATAGTTATATCTAAGTAGGAGAAAGGAGTTCATTTATGAAAACTATGAAGTTGTTTCGTTTGTTAGGCCTTATATCTGTACTTATATTTGTTCTGTGGGGATATGGGTTTGCTCACCCCATATCCAGTGCTACAGGTTTGCTACAAATTCCCTCTGCTCAGGTTTTGGATGAGAGTGAATTAAGTGTATCTTATAATCACTCCAATAGGAAGGGTTACGCCTCACTAGGGTTAGGAGTGTTTCCTGGTGTGGAAGTAGGGATGACCTCACAGGTGTCTAGCAACAATAGTAATATAGTTGGATCATTAAAAGTTAAGCTGATGGAAGAAGATATATTACCCGCAATTTCTGTGGGTTTGATGTCTAGAAACAGTAAAACAGACTATTATGTAGTCGGGAGTAAACAGTTAGGTGTGGCCGGATTACGAGGACACTTTGGGTTAGGGACAGGGAGCTACAGTCGAGGTTTTGCTGGGGTTAGTAGTGTATTAAATCCCGTGTCAGTAGCATCTAGTGGTAATCACATAGCTATTCCCTTAACTACTTTGGTGATTGAGTATGATGGTGCTGCACTGAATACGGGTGTGATTATGCGCTTTAACCAGCACGTTCAGGTTCGAGCCTATGTATCTGATTTGCAGAGTTTAGGGTTTGGATTACGTTATACCATGAAATTTTAGATTAGTAGCTTAACCAATGGGGGGTTATGATGAGAGGTCTAATCAAGAGTGTGTTAGTATGTGTCCTAATGGTATTAGCAGTAGTTAACGTGGTGGTAGCCCATAGTGGAACAAGAAATTTAGCTATGGGGAACACAGGCGTAGCCTATAGTGATGATCCGTTTTCTGTATGGACGAATCCGGCTGGTCTAGGATTGACAACGTTCCCTCAACTCCAGCTGGATATAGAAGCACAGCCTCAAGGTTCCTTACGCTATGTGCTTAACTATGTGGAGCCTGATTATGGGACTGGAGCTGGCGGCCTTAGTTTGGCCTATACCCAAGAAAAAGACAGCGATTCGCAATTCATGGCCGCTTATGCCGTTGGTGCTCTATTTCACACGAATCTTGGGATTGGACTGACCGTTCGTTATCATAACGAAGTGGGGGCCCCTGATCAGTATTTTGCTGGTGATTTTGGGCTTCAGTTTGGTCATGATTGGCCAGTACGTCTTGGGATAACAGCGGAAAACATCGTAGCAAAGGCTCTAGGCGATACAGATACCAATCCGGAATTGGCGATTCGTACTGGTTTAGCCATTCCGGTGTTGGATAGGGGTCTGGTTACAGTGGAAGTTGGCAATTTACTAGCTGAAGGAACCAATCGTGAGCTGCGTGTAGGAGTAGAAGTTGTTGTAATTGAATCTCTAACAGTACGGGGTGGTTGGCAACAATATGTAAGTCATAAAGGCGAAAATCCTTGGACAGCTGGAGTTAGTTATGCTCAAGATAGGTATCGCTTAGATTATGGGTGGGAGCAGAGTAAGCATTTGCTGGGGCTATCCTTGGGGCTCTAACATTGTGATAAGAATGGTATGAAAGGAGTGGTAGTCATCCGAAGATTTTTCCCTAGGCTGCATACGAGAATCTTAGACCGCTATACACTCCTTGAGTTTATTGGTCCCTTTAGCTTTTGTGTACTCGGTTTTACAGTGATATTACTCAGCGGATTACTTTTCGAACTTACCGATCTTATTCTTGTTAAGAATGTAGCAGCAACTACTGTGGGTAGGATGCTGCTATACAAAATTCCGGGAATGATGGTTTTAACCCTTCCCATCGCGGTCTTATTTTCTACCTTGTTATCCTTGGGACGTCTATCCCAAGATAGCGAAATGAAAGTGATGCGGAGTAGCGGTGTACCCTATCGCCGTATCTTGGTGCCTGTAATTTTGGCTGCATTTGTGATTAGTGGTATAACTTACGTGGCCAATGAACGAATTGTGCCTTGGACGAATCATGAATTTGAAAACACACTGCGACGGATTATTTTTGAAGATGGACTGCCAGTTGTACAGCAAAATGTATTCTTTCGTGGTGATCAGGATCGACATTTCTATATTGGCAATGTGAATTCTAAGACACAGGAACTAGAGGATGTCATGGTCTATGAGTTATCTAAGTCCCCTTTTCCACGGCTGATTACAGCTCGTACAGGGATATATCAGGATAATAATTGGTTTCTCTATGACGGAGTGTTTCAGGAGCTTGATCACCAAGGATTTGTTAGCCAAGAAGGTAAGTTTGATCGTATGCAAATCATAACTGATGAAAAAGCCGAGATCTTCCTGGGTAATCAAAAGACAACAGATGAGATGAACCGGGAAGAATTGCGCTCTCATATTGAACGGTTTCAGCGAGGTGGTTTACGGGTTCGCTCTTTCGTAGTGGACTATCATCTAAAACTAGCTTTGCCATTAGCCTCCTTCATCTTTGGTCTCTTTGGTGCTCCGCTTAGCCTCTATGGTAAAGGTGGGAAATCTTTTGGTATCGCGGTCAGCCTCGTGGTTACCTTTGTTTATTATGTAGCCACGTCAGTGAGTCGTTCTCTAGGAGTCAATGGGGTATTTCCACCGATATTGGCAGCTTGGTTTACCAATGGCGTATTTGCGCTGATAGGCGGGATGCTACTGATTCGTGCTGATAAGTTACAGTGATAGGAGGATGATGTTGTTGCAGAAACCAGCACTTGTTACATCGCTACTTTTTGTCCTGCTAGTATTCTTATCAGCACAGGCTTTGGCTACACCTGTTCGTATTCAAGCAGAAAATTCAGGTCGTTGGGACCTTAAAACAAAGATTTTTTATGTAGAAGGTGATGTGCGAGTAGGGTTTGATGACGTAGAAATCCAAGGAGATTATCTGCAGTGGGATGTGTCAACCCAGGAATTATATATGCAGGGAAACGTGGTGCTTTTCCAAGAAGAGAATGAATTTCATGGCGAAGCCCTTACTTATAATGTGGAGACCGCAAAGGGTAAATTTACTCAAGTGCGAACAGAGCTAATAGCGGAGGGTGCCCAAGGTCCTATATTTGTGTTTAGCGAAAGATTAGGAATTGACGAGCATTTATATACTGTTACCCAAGCTACCGTAACAACTTGCGATATTAATCAGCCTCATTATCATATCGCAGCGCGGGAAATTCTTGTCTATCCCGGAGAACGCATGGTAATACATTCTGTTACCTATTATGAGGGACGAATTCCCATATTCTACTGGCCCTATTTATCGATTCCACTCGATGATGATAGGGGTCTTAATTTCTTTGCTCTACCACGTATTGGGTATGCTTCAGAACAAGGATACTATATTAAGAATAGCTATAACTATTACTTTAACCGCACTGCCTTTGGTAGTATTTACTATGATTTTTACTCTTTATTAGGGTTCGGGTATGGTGTTCGTCATAATTATGTACTACCTAGTCTAGGTGAAGGGAATCTGTATGGGTATACCATTCCATCCACTGAGAGACAGAGGGTTCAATGGCAGCACCGCTACATGACGGATCGTATTAATTTCAACACCGATAATGCATACGAACAGGAGTTCGTTAGCGGGATGGTGGATGAGAAAATCAGTACGAAAACCAGCCTAATTGTGCGCGAAGACTCCTTTACCTTTCAAGGAAGGGCAAACTATGCAGATCAGACTCGTGATCAACCAGGCGAAGAGTGGTTGTTAGACGGGAATTGGCAGCAAAGTATTACAGATAATCTACGTTTGACAGCGAAAAGTAGTATTACCCATCGTGACTATGGCATTCGTCGACGGATGGTTAACCATTTAGTAGAAACCTCTTACCGTATCTCGAATCATACGATTTCTATTGCACTACAACAACAGTATAATCCTGATGTAATGGAAGAGGATCTGCATCTGAATTGGTCTAGCGTTAATCGAGTTCCTGAACTTAGGTGGCAATGGCGAAATCCGAATTTGGCCAATTGGAGTATTCCAGGTACGCTACAACTCGGGCTTGGGCGTTACCAAGAATTCCCTTCGGATACCTTAGACCATCGGATGCTAATGAAATTGGACTTGAATAATCGTAGTTGGCGGCCGACGAACACGACAACGCTTACCTATAACGGCAGCTTTACCGGGCACTTGTATGGCCAAGGGTCTGCACAGCAAATAGTGCAGACCAGGATTAATTACAACCAGCGTATAGCTACTCCACTGTCATTTCGTGCCAATTATAGTAGGCGGGATGTATGGGGTGAAACACCCTTCAGTTTTGATCGGCAGCGCGAGCAGAATCTGTTGACTACACAATTAAGCTATAACCGAGCACCGATTAGTGCATCCTTACGTTCCGGGTTTGACTATCTAACTGAACTCTATCAGAATGTAACTGGGCAGATACGGGTTCGCCAGGGAGACTGGAATGCGAATGTATCCGCTAATTATAACCTAAACACACAAACGCCGGGAAATATGGTAGGTATTGTTAGCTATCAGCCCAATGCGGCCACAACCATGAAATTGGGAACTCGGTATAAGCTAGCTGATAAACAGTGGGATCGTATTGATGGTCAGCTTTCCTTTGATTTGACTGATACATGGGCCATTAGTTATAATGCTATTTATTTGCCACAAACACAGAGGTGGCGCCAAGGTCAGGTTACCCTAACCCTTGATTTGCATTGTCGTGAGCTAAGTATTCGATATGATCAGGTGCGGCAAGAAGTTTTCTTCCAATACACCTTAAATGCTTTTCCCTCTTTACCATTACGGTTTAGCTCTACAGAAGGTGTTAGCTTATTCGATTTAGACGATATTCAAGATATCTTAGGAGTCGAAGATGAGATGAGGTGATATGGATGAGCCAGATCAAACCGAGTAGGATTGCTGTTAGTCTAGTGGTTCTAGTCGGTCTAGGTTTCTATCTTTGGCCACAAGAGTCAGATATAGTATCGCTAGCGGATCCGTCCATACCAGTGGGTGTACACTTTAATGAAGTTCAGTTAATTGGCCGTGATCAAGGGCAACGTCAATGGGAAGTTATCAGTCAAACAATGCGTACGGAGGAAAACATGATTTTCCTTGATCAATTAAAGAATGTGATTCTTCTTCAGGATAATTTGCCGAAATATCAAGTCCAGGCTTGTAGTGGCATCTGGGATAAGACCTCTGACAGCCTGCGGTTTCTCGAAAATGTAATTCTAGAGGAAGATGACGGACTTAGCCTACAGACCAACATGATGGTCTGGTACAATCAAACTGAGCGCTTAGAGTTCTATGGTGAGACCAGAGTGGAATTTAGATAAGGGAGCGATATGAATGAAGAGAAGAAAATTCGGAGTAGTGCTTATTTTAACTGGTTTATTGCTCATGTCTGGGCTGCAAACAGTGATGGCTAGTGGTAGGACTGGGTACCTTGAATTGGTTGGAGTACCGGCCAATCAGATCGCCGGTGGATATAACACGAAAACCGGACTATTTGAAGCAGATTTACGCAATTTTGACGGTGCCTATGTGAAAATTACCTATGATGATATGGTGATTACCGGTCAGGTTCTGGAGTGGCAAACGAAGGATGACTATTTACAAGTAAGAGTAGAAGCCTTTTTAAAACAAGATAACATGGAAATTGAAAGTGATTTGATAGAATATTATAGTGATGATGAGCGAATGATTGCTACTGGAAATGTTAGCGTAAATACCGATGACGCCAATATTAAAGCCGCTAGCATGATCTATCTAAGAGAGCAAGATCGAGCGGAGTTTTTAGATAATGTAGTGGTGAGCGTAGATGACGGTGTTTTCCAGGGTGAACACTTTGTTATGTACATAGACAAGGAAGTTATGCAGTTCTATGGAGCCTTCCAGGCTGAATTTCAACGGTAAGGAACGGGGAATTTACACATATTTCCCTAGAATGATTTTATTACCGCTTAAGTCCCTCCTACTTTTTGTGATATAATATCACTACCAGGCGAGGAGGGACGATTATAAAATGTTACATTTCTTTCGAGATGGATTTTATCGGGATTTTACTGTACTGATGTTAGTTACTATTGCTATTGGAGCAGTGTTCTCCTCAGGATTGGCCTGGGCTGTAGACTCCCACTTTGGTGACTCTATTAACCAGATGATCGGGGACAATGGAGAATATGATGTAATCCTTCATGTCCGAGAAGAAGCCAAAGAAGCGGCTTTGCGTGAGTTACAGCGTTTAACTGAGCACCAGTTTCCTAAGGCTAGCATGAATGAGACTTTGACAATCGCAGGGCAGTCCAATTTGTTTTTTGGATTTCCTGATGAATATAAGACCCAAGAGGTGTTAGGGGGTCTGACTGGTATTTTTAATGGAATACCTGGGTTAAATGGATATACAGTTATTCTGGAACCCAGTATTCTAATTCGTGGGGTGCATCCTAGTGTTCGTAGTGAATTACAGGATCGATTCCAAGCTATATCAGGGGTTAAATTTGCTTTTATGGATGGATTGAATATGCTTGTGTTGTTAGATTCCATGGAAGTCTCTCGAACTGTTAGCGATCAAGTGAAGCAGATTCTAGCCGAGTATCAGATCCTAGAGCTGCGTTTTCCAATGGGTTTTGAGGTAGATACACAGCAGATTTCCGATCATGTGTTGGATTTGGTTTCGGTGGAAGTCAACGCACAACACATATCCAATGTCTCATCGGCCGAATATGGCGAGGACTTGGATGCATTTCTAAAAACATTAGTAGAAATGCGTAACTTTCTCTTAAGCTACGCATCAAAAGTACGCATTCAAGCGGATCCTGGTGTACATTTAGTTGTGGGTGAGCAGATTGTAGTGCAAGGAATGGGTGACGTATTGCCGGTTGTGGGTGATGAATTTGCCACGGGACAGGTAGTCGTGGAGGTTCTCAGTGTCCAAGGTGACCAAGCTGAGGGAATGATCATTAAAGGTTCTATTGTTGATGCTACCTCGGTTTTGGAGCAAGCGGGGTTTCGCATGCGTAGCAGTGGTGATGTTAGTGATCTAGTGGGGACTGTAGAATTAGAGAACGAGCAATATCGTTTAGCCTACACCATTAATGAGAGCCTTCGTCTACTGCATGAATTAGATGAATTAGCGATGGAAGCGACTCTAGCGGTGGATAACGCAGATGCGATCCTAGATACATTTCAAGAGGCATTGATGCAGCTAGAAGTCCTTCAAGTGCAGATACGTCAGTTGAATGAAGGGATCGCCCAGGGTGGTGGCCAGTCAGCTAGTGAACAATTATTACTAACTTTGCTGCTAAACGGGCTAATGAAGAACTTGGCCCAAGGTGCCTTACCAGGTCAGGGAGAAGGTTCGATTGATTCCTTGGAGAACTTGGATGTTGAGTCCATGCGTCTAAGCCTCACGAATATGGCCGAACAGATTGGAAACGTACAGGAGATTGATATTCGAGGGATCATTGACCAAATCAAGCATGTACGTGATAGCTTGCCCCGATTAGATGATGAAGAGATAGGGCGATCTATTCGCTTAATTAACACGTATCTTGGTGGCCAGGTTATTCCTGGTGAGCGAGTGCAGTTGTTAGTCCACCAAGGTACTATTGATGATAAGGTCTTAGAACCAAAAATTCGTGACGCTCTTGATAATCCTTATGTGAATATCTATGAAACTTCAGTGGGGATGGTGAATCCGGATGCCCGTAGCGAGTTGTTTCGGGTATTAAAGGAGATACGGGCCACGATTGCAGGTATGCTCGCGATTGGTTTTGTGATGGGGACACTAATTCTTGATTATGCTACGGTATTTAGCACTCTGAAATGGGTGCGGACTAATAAGAAGGTTCCCCGTAATAAGCTAGTTAAGCTTCTTAATCCTGTTATTGTATTTGGTGGTGTGGTTGGGATGATTTCCTTAGCACTAGTCTACGTGTTTAGTGGAGCAGAGATACCCTTTGTCAATCTTGGAGTTATTAGTGGATTAGGATTTATTATGGGTGCGTTGATCGTTATCTTCGCGGAGAAGTTCAGTCCCATTCATACCAATGAGATTATGGCAGGTCAATCCTTAGGATTATCGGATGTGCAGATTATGCGGGAGATTGTAATTCCTGTTAGTCGTCCTGGATTACTCAATTTGTTAAACCGTTGGAAACAGAGGTTTTAGGGGGGGTATAGATGCTAGAGATTAGAGGGTTACACAAACAATATGGAAAGCAAATAGCACTTAACGGCTTGGATCTAGTTGTGAGTCGGGGAGAAACCCTAGTGATCATGGGACCTAGTGGATGTGGTAAATCTACGACTATTCGTTGTATTAATCGATTGTCCGAACCAGATAGTGGTGAGATACTTGTTGATGGTCAGTCTATCTTAGGATTTACAGGACGAGATCTGAGAGAGTTTCGTCGTAGTGTTGGATTTGTTTTCCAGCAATTTAACCTTATCTCCCGGCTAAGTGTGATTGACAATGTCATGTTTCATCTGGTCCTAGCTGGATTGCCTAAGGATGAAGCAAATCATCGAGCTAAAATGGCCCTAGATAAGGTGGGTTTATTACATCATGGTCATAAACAACCAGCTAACCTGAGTGGTGGTGAGCAGCAGCGAGTAGGAATTGCTCGAGCACTGGCATCGAGTCCGAGCCTAATGCTGTGGGATGAGCCTACAGCATCACTAGATCCGATTCTGGTTGGCGAGGTATTAGAGGTAATGGAGGAACTAGTGAGAACGACTCAGACCACCATGGTTATAGTTACTCATGAAGCTTCGTTTGCGCAGAAAGTAGCCCACAAGATAGCTCTGATGGATAAGGGTGTTGTTGTGGAAGAAGGTCCGCCTCGATTGATCTTTGAGAATCCTCAATCGGATATCGGCCGTAAGTACCAGCGTCTTATTGCGAGTTAGACAGATAGAATAGAAATAGAAATGGTTGGACAAAGAAGGAATATGATCAGCCTTGTTGAATTTTATACTTGATAAGCCGAGGTGTCCTCGGTTTTTTCACCTAATCAGTAAGTATAAGATGACTGTCATATATTGAACAGATTAAACAGGAGGTGATAGAGTGTTAACCATTGACGAGATTATGAGACGATTGCCCCATCGATATCCGTTTTTGATGGTTGATCGAGTGTTGGAATTAGAAGAAGGAAAACGAGCAGTTGTATTAAAAAATGTCACTATCAACGAACCTTTCTTCCAAGGTCATTATCCCCACACGCCGATTATGCCTGGTGTAATGATGATCGAAGCTATGGCACAAGCAGGTGGGTTAGCCTCCGGTGGTAGTGATGGTGATAAGGTGCCATTGTTTGCAGCGATTGATAAGGCTAAGTTTCGCCGGGTGGTTAAACCAGGAGATCAAGTAAAGATTACTGTTGAGGTGCTCCAAGCTCGACGACAATTGGTAAAAGTTCAAGCAAAGGCAGAGGTGGATGGGGAATTGGCAGCGGAAGGCTTGTTAACTTTCGTGCTAACTCAGAGAGGAGACACTGGTGGGAATGGCACATCCTAAAATAATGATCATTGGAAGCGATAATTCCGGGGATCTTTATGGTAGTAAAGTAGCCAATTTGCTTACCCGTTTACATCCAGATATCATCCTGTTTGGTATGGGAGGGCCTAATATGCGCGATGCAGGTGTGCGTTTACTCTACGACATATCAGATCTGGATAATATGGGTGTAATTGAGTCTATTAAGGGAGTTCATTTAATTAAGCGGCTTGTTCAGCGGATTAGTGAGTCGATGGAACGAATCCGTCCTGATCTGGTTGTTCAGATAGGGTCACCCGTATTTAATATGCGGTTAGTAGAGTTAGCAAAAGCCAAAGACATTAAGGTGGTTTATTACAATAGTCCACTGAGTGGGAACCCGAGCAGTGTAAATGCAGCTCGGTTTGCTAAGGTTGTTGATAAAGTTTTAGCGGTTACCCATCATGAGTTAGAAGCATGTACACAGGCTGGTATTGATGTGGAATTTGTGGGCCATCCTCTGATGGACTTAATCGGATCTTCTCTAGATAAAGGGAAGACGATAGAAGAGTTAGGTTTATCGGCCCAGTCACCAATTGTAGTGGTTTTACCGGGCGGCCGAGGAGTTGAAGTGAAAACCATATTGCCCGTCATTCTGCGTTCTCTCAAAAAGGTCAGGAAGCGCAGGGGAGAAATACAGATAATTGTTTCCTTGCCATCGGTGGTAAGTCAGGATTTGGTCAACGAAATTGTAGGAAACTGTGGACTAGATGATGTGAAGGTGACTACGAGTCGCAATGATGTGTTAGCTATCGCCGATGCTGCTATTGTGACTTGTGGCTGTACGAGTCTAGAGGCTGCACTGATGCGGATTCCATCTCTAGCAGTACATAAAGTCGCTACAACGTCCTATTTGTTGGATAAAATGTTGGCCAGAAAGACTATGTTCGCTATGGTAAATATTATCTTACAACAGGCGGTTGTTCACGAGTTCGTGCAAAGCGAGTTGACTGATTCCCGGGTAGCCAAGGAAGTAGAAAGACTGCTATCTAGTGAGGAACAAAATCAGGAAATGCTAGATAGCTTTGATCAACTGCCCGAGCATCTAGGTAATGCGGGATCGATAAAGCGGGCTGCTGAAGCGATTCTAGCCATGTTAGAAGATAAATAGGAGAGAGTTCCTCGCAGAATAGAAAGAATCAAAATAAGGAGGCTAGTGAATGAGTATTACAGCTAAGCTTCTGACTAAGCAATATGGGAAAAGAGTCGTGGTTAAGCAGGTCAGTCTAACTGTAAGTCCAGGTGAAGTTGTAGGATTACTAGGACCAAATGGTGCCGGGAAGACCACCACTTTTTCCATGATTGTAGGTTTAGAGAAGGTTGATAGTGGTCAGATCACTGTTAATGGGCGGGATATTACCTATATGCCCATGTATCGTCGAGGGAAAATGGGGATTGCGCATCTACCCCAAGAGCCTTCGGTCTTTCGCAAACTTTCTGTGGAGGATAATATTCAGGCTATCCTAGAGCTTCAAGGGATACCACGAGATCAACAAAGCAGTCGCTTGGAGCAATTAATTGAAGAGTT
>SKHL01000093.1 GCA_007116995.1 Limnochordia bacterium | reverse complement strand
GAAAGTGCTAAAGCTAGCTTAGAAACATTTGCTTTGGATACTCAAGACAAGAATGTACAAAAGACGTTTGTTGACTGTGCCAACCAGTTAACTCAGGTGATCAGCAAGCTAGAAGACCGAGTAAACTATGTAGAACAAGAAGAACCGCAACACAAGGTATTTCAGCAAATGCAAAACCAAGGTCAGAATCAAAATCAAACCCAGGATCAGAAGAACCAGCATTAGTTATAGTATAGTAAGGCAAAGAGGCCTCTCAAGCAATATTGGGAGACCTCTTTATTACATGTGTTTTTCATAGTCTAGAGGGAAGCTGGATGTTTTGGAATTAGTATCCAACAGATAATATATGGTAAAAGGCCGCCTCCATAGGCAAAAAAAGCAATTAAGCAGAGGATGCGGACTATAGTAGGATCCACATCGAAGTACTCAGCTAAACCACCACATACGCCCCCTAATTTCTTGTCTTCTGATAGATATAAGCGTTTACTCATTAGCCTGCCTCCCTTTGATCATTATTTCGATCTGTTTTTTAAAACAAAATCTGATCCCCACATCTGCTCTAATACGCTCTTAACCCGTTTATATATTATATAGGTGAGAACAGAACTGATAACCCCTTTGGTAAGATTAAATGGAGTTATGACACGGATAATGGTAGTCATTAGTATTTCCTGAGGAATTCCCCAGATTGGGAGAATAATCATATTGGTAGGAATCATAACTATTGTCATAGCCAGTGCTCCAATGACTAGGGCAATAGCAGCGCCCTTTCTGGAACGATCGTATTGATAGTATAAGGCAGCAAAAAAAACGAAGCTTCCGGAAGCCATAAAATTCTGGAAGGCTCCAATCGGACCGGATGTCCCTTTAATAAGCAGGTATAAGAAGGCTTTAACGAAAACCATGGTTGCTCCTGCGATAGGTCCGAACCAAAATCCACCAATTAACATTGGTACATCACTAGGATCGTACTTGAGAAAATCAGTGAAAAGGGGTATTTGAATCGTAACCATCAACAACGTGGCTAGTGATACTAGTACCGCCATATTGACTAGTTTTCGTGTTTTGGATTGCATAGATATTTCTCTCCTCTACCTATTATCTGTATATTTTGGATCTACTTAAGAATACGGCACTGACGCACTCTTGTCAAGCTGTAACTAGGATTATTATGGAAAAATCGAGCAAACTGCATCCTTTACACAAATCATGGCAGGTATTTTTAATCGGAACACGAAATTTAGATGGAAGAGAAATAGATCGATTTATCTAATATGGGGGATGAACTATGGCATGGGTCATTGTAATAGCTAATCAAAAGGGAGGAGTGGGTAAAACCACCTCTACCTATAACCTGGGGGTTGCGTTAGCTAACTACAAGAAAGTGCTCCTGGTGGATTTGGATCCACAAGCTGGATTAACATTTTGTGCAGGGCTTGAACCCGATAACTTAGAAAAAACAATTTATAATTGTTTATTACGGAAGACTCCCGTGGCAGAGGTTATATTGGAGACCGAGTATGGTGTAGACTTGCTCCCTGCGAACATTGATTTAGCGTTAGCTGAGATGCAACTGATCAATGCACCTGCGAGGGAGCGTAGAGTCACGAAGATTATTAATGATATTCGCGACAAGTATGATTTTATTCTAATCGATAGTCAACCCTCCCTAGGGTTGCTGACACTGAATGCTCTTGCCGCGGCTGATAAGGTGATCATCCCAGTTTCTTGTGAATACTTGAGCTTGCGCGGAACGGTAGCCTTATTAAAGTTAATTGCTAAGGTCCGCGGACAATTAAATAGTAACTTGTCGGTATTAGGGTTGTTACCAACTATGTTTGATTCACGGACAAATCATGGACGGGAGATTATCAAGGCATTAAAGACACAGTTCCAGGATATCCACTTATTTCCCTACACTGTCAATCGGAGTATTCGTTTTGCCGAATCAGCAGCGGATCGAAAACCCATTTTTGAAGCAAAACTCCAGGTGCCCGGAGCTGAAGCGTATCGCAACTTGGCGAAAGAATTAGCCCATTCTAAGTATTGATGGGGGAGTGTCAATGAAGATATTTAAGCCCACTTTATTATCGGTAATTATGTGTCTCATCATGTCTCTAACAAGTTATGCTGGAGTAACCATTGATTTCTTGGATGTTGGACAAGGAGACTCGATCCTGATACGATCAGATCAAGGTACTGTGATATTAATCGATGGTGGTACAGAAAAAGCAGGTCGATCCTTTGTTGTACCCTACTTACAGGAGTTAGGGGTTAGCCAGTTAACTACGGTAATAGCCACCCATCCTCATGCAGATCATATTGGTGGGTTAATACCAGTTATCAATAATTTTACCGTTGAGAAAATCTATGCAGATGGGCAGGTTCATACAACGAGAACGTACGAACGATTTTTGCGTTTAATTGAAGAGGAGAATATACCCTTTTATCTAGCTAGGTCGTCGATGACTCTTTCCCTACCAGGAATTGATCACTTTCATTTTTTGCATCCCCAGGATACGTTCCTACCTGGACTGAATAATAACTCTGTGGTAATTTGGATGCAAGTCGGTAAGACGTCTTTTCTGTTTACTGGAGATATCGAAACAGAAGCAGAGGAATTGTTATTAGAGCTTGGGTTAGTACCCCAAGCTGATGTACTTAAAGTGGCCCACCATGGCAGTAGCAGCTCGACAACACAGGCATTTATTGACGCTGTGGATCCGAGCCTAGCTGTGATTATGTTAGGCGAAGGAAATTCCTATGGCCATCCTCATTTTTCGTCTTTAATTCGTTTAACGGGTATTGATGTGTATCGAACGGATCTTCACGGCACAATTACAATTCGATCCGAGAGGGAGTCCCTAGCAGTCTCTAGCCATAAGCTTGCTGTACCCCTTGAATATCGACTTAACTTGCGTACTAGCACAAGCCAACAGTTACAGCAAGTGCCAGGTATTGGACCGGTACTAGCGGAAAGAATTATGGACTATCGCAACACCTATGGGTTTACAGCAGTTGATCAACTGATCCATGTAAGTGGAATAGGAACCGTGACCGTAGAGCGCATTCGGGACTACTTTTATCTGGACTGATCTAAGAAGCTACGATTCATTCTGATTGGGAGGGGATAGACAATGAAATGGAAAGCTATAGTGGATAGATTTGAGGAAAAACAAGCAGTGTTACTCGTTGGTGATGAGGAGCAGCAGTTAGTGGTTCCTATTTCCTTGCTCCCAAAGAAATTAAGAGAGGGTGACCATTTATTGGTTACCTGGGAGATTGACCATGCTTCCACAGCAGAAGCGGAAAAAAGGGTCACCGCTATCTTAGATCGGTTAGTGAATAGGTCTAAGGAGAATTAGTTAAGTCTTCGAGTAACTGCGTTATTTCTAATTGTCGTAACTTATTTCGTTCAGGTGCTAAACATACACAGAGGATGAAATTTCCCCCGGATTGAACGGTGACGACTTGGCCTTCTCTACCTTCCGGGAAGGTTCTGTTGCTTAGCTCTAGGGTAGGCAAGTCTCGATCATCAAGAGGTTCTAGGTAAAGAATGCCCTCATTAGATTTGTCAATTACATATACATCGACAGCGAAGAAATTTGGAGCTGTGATAGCCAGTACTAGGATCACGGCTACGATAAACTGGAGCATATCGTCTCCTTTCACCCGAACATAGAGTGTCATTTTCTTACTTATACATGCTCTGCTCAGATCCTGCCTATTTTTCAAAATATTCTACAACCTATTGCATTTATCAAATACAATTGCTATAATTGTGCTGTACGGAATGTGAAAAATATCACTATGAATATTTATGGATATATCCGCAATTCAAAACAACGAGGGATGTGAATACCAATGAATGTGATTCAGACTTGTGCTGGCCAATGTCGAGACTGCTATAAGTGCGTTCGATCCTGCCCATTAAAAGCAATCTCGATCAACCAAAGCACGGCGGAGATTATTCAGGAAGCGTGTATTCATGAGGGATTATGTACCCTGATCTGCCCTCAAGAAGCCAAGGAATTAGTGGACGAATGGTATTTGCTGCAGACTTGGCTAAATAGGAAAGAAGAAATAATAATCAGTCTTGCACCGTCCTATCTCGGTTTGAGTGAGGATCCCTATGGCTTGGTAGTGGCTTTGTATCGGTGTGGTGTCAAACGCATCGAAGAGACATCGTGGGTAGTGCCCGAGATTAGTGCCCAGTATTGGCAATCAGATCACCTCAGTCCAGCCTTAACTTCGGCTTGTCCTGCCCTGGTAAAGTTAGTGGAGGTGCACTATCCTGATTTAATCCAGCATTTAGTTCCGATTGTTTCACCAATGGTGTTGCATTCCCGCTCCATTAAAGAGCGATATCCAAATGCAAAGGTTGTCTTTATCGGTCCTTGTTCAGCTAAAAAGGTAGAGAGATTAGAGTTTTCCCAGGATGTAGACTTAGTGCTCACGTTTCGTGAAGTTTTTCGGGGTATGGCTGAACTAGGAATCAATTACAGTAATCTAAAACCTACTCAACCGGATATTACAGCTAGTGCCACCGCCCGTCAGTTTCCCATGGATAGTGGTTGGCGCAAAAGCTGGAGCGGCGATGGGTTAGATGGTAAGCTTTGGGTGATTAACGGATTTACAGAGAGTATTCAGTTCTTGGAGGCACTGGCAAGAGGTCGCGTTGATGGTAATTGGGCGGAACTGATGATCTGTAAGGGTGGTTGTTTAGGCGGGGCAGGTTGGAATGACACTGATGACGTGTTTATTCGGCAATCCAGGTTAATGTCTAGGATTCAGACCCACCAAGGCGATTATCGGCCTTCTTTTAAACCGGTAGCATTAGAACGAAGTTTCAAGGACTCTTCAATTAGTACAGCCATCGCAAGTGAAGCTGAGATTCAACAAGCTTTATCAGCTAGTGGTAAGTATTACCCGAAGGATGAGTTAGATTGTGGTGCCTGTGGGTATAACACATGTCGTGATAAGGCCGCTGCTGTTGTCAGTGGTAAGGCTGAAGTAGAGATGTGCATTCCTTACATGCGGACCAAGGCCGAAAGCCTGTCTAACGTGATCATAGAAACTACGCCTAATGGGATTATTGTAGTGGATGACCAGTTAGAGATTATTTCTATAAACCCAGCAGCTGAAAAAATGTTTGACTGCCAAGAGGGAGCTCTAAAGGGGAAAAGCTTGTCTGATCTAGTGGATCCGCAAAACTTTATCGTGGCGCAAGCAGAAGAGAGACTAATTGTGAATAACCTAACGCATAACAACTTCGCTATTGTTACGAGACAATTTGTATTTCCCGTTGCGGAGCAGAAAATTATTATCGGTATTTTTTCTGATATAACCCAAGAGCAGAAACAGACGCACGAATTAACCCACCTGAAGCAGGAAACCCTGCAAAACGCTAGTGAGGTTATTGAAAAGCAGATGCGCGTGGCTCAAGAAATAGCAGGATTACTAGGAGAAACGACTGCGGAAACCAAAGTTCTGCTGAGCAAGCTAATTCGCTTAATCGATACAGAAGAGGAGTCCGAAAGTAAGCGGGAGGTGGGTGCATGATCGTAGAGAAGGCCTATCGAAGTCTGCATAAATCGGGTGAAGAGTTGTGTGGGGATCGAGTATTACTTAGCGAGACGCCCACATCAATAATCGCAGTTTTATTCGATGGCCTAGGTAGTGGCAGGACTCATTAAGGACTTCTCTGATCTTTTCGCCCAGTATCAGGTCTTTTTTCTCGCGCTTACGTAGAGGCAGATTAAGCCATTCGTAAAAGTAGCTCAGGCCAAGACGACTGACTTTCTAGACACTTCCTCGTAGCCAGATCGCTATCAGGAGCAATAAGTCTGTTAATCGTTATTCTGGCTAAAGATTATTACGATACTTACCGATATAGATAGTGAAATCAGTTTAAGTAGTCATTGTATTTAGATCAAACATGCATGCCAATTATACGCAAGTCCAGCAGGCATTAAGCAACATCCAATGTGCCAATGCCATTACTTTTGCACCTAGACAACCAATGATTAGCCCAGGAAAACTAAGCTGGAAAGATAGCTATCACTGGTGGGTTTTCGGATCATCTTTTGCTAGACATAATAAGAAATGAACACATTGCTATGAAGGATTATTTAGGTTAAAAAGGCAGTTGGGTGCCGCTTTACTACAATTACTTAAATAAATCGTTAGTACGTGGTTTAATCTATCAGGCGATTTTGGGCTTTATGCCTGGGGTCGCTTGACTAGTCTTTAGCCAGTATTGAATTTTGCAGGATTTTACTTAAATAGCAGTACTCATATTCTGGTATACATAATTGATAGGATTTCAAACTTATTAGGAAGCGGACTTCATCTCATATACGTACTGTTGATTGAAGTCTTGCAAATAGGAGGGAACAGAATGACTATGAGCAGGACGAAGTTTATTGTGCTTATTCTATGTATAGTCCTAGGTGCTGTTGGATGTACCTCTGGGTTGTTCGTAGACCAATCAAAACTCACTAGTGAGGAAGGAAATTTTTATGTTGAGGTAGAGATTCCACCTGGGTTGCGCTCTAGCTCTATGGAAGGTCAGGGAGTTGTCTCAGCCCAGGGTATGGTGAACCTAGTTGAGATTCTGTTTCGCGTAACTAAGCAGGATGATCCTGAACAACAATTAATTCGAAAAATAACAGTGGAACCCGATGCTTACTCCGTATTAGCAGCCTTTCGGTTAAGCGAAGGTGAATGGTATGTGGAGATTGTCGGCCTTAATGATAGAGAAAACGTGGTCTTTCGAGATGAGAAGTCGTTAGACTATTGGAGAAGCCGTCGCGGTGGTTCATGGAGACCTTGGATTTGTGATGACCCGTTTCCAGTATTTGTCGAGCAGTCTATGTTTGATCAAATACCAAATTTGCAGATAGTTAAGATTGATAAAGAAAAAATCAATAAGGTAACAGATATTAAGATGGAATTTGAGCGTTCATATGTTTACGTTCTGCTTGATGTGGATGCCGGTTGGACCATCCAACCAGGTTCGAAAATCTCCTTAGAACAGGTTGGACGTTCTACTCCCTATACCTTTTATGATGGTGAAGGCAGTGGTGCGAGTTTTGTATTTAAAAACCCCTTATTTAAGCATATACCCATCGGTGGTTATCAGATGAAGGCTGAGATCAAGGTAAAAGGCAATGATGGGACTAAGCATGCGGGGACCGAGAATACCTTGAAAGGAAGTGCATTTATCGAACTATATGGCGGTGAGCTGACAACGATAAAATTTACCGTTGGGGATGGGAATGTATGTATCGGAGACACACAGGGAGATCTATTATGAAGAAACAGAGACTGTTAGTGTTAGCTATGGGGCTGGTCTTATTTGCTAGCGGCTGTATGGGAAGTTTTATGCCTGCTGTGCGTCCGGATGTCGAAACAGTTCGCCTTAATGTGGTGGTGAGCGACGAGGCACAGGACTTAATTGCTAGTGTTTCTGATGATATGACCGTACAGACGGGAACACTTATTGCCACAAGTGCGAATGCTACCGTGGTAGAGAAGGCAATCGTCTATAACAACAATAAGAGTAATTTATCCGTTAAGCTTCCGGAAGGAGTATGGGAAATGACCCTGACGGCTAGCTCTGACCAACGTCGCGTGTTATATAGTGGTGTAGTCAAGGGTATAGAGGTCATTGTTGGCCAGATGGAGACTCATACAGTAGAACTTGGTTTAGCTACTGGGGATCTTGATGTACGAGTAGATTTAGCAGGATTGGATCAAGGGTACCACTCTCCTAGACTAACTTTGATTAGTCCGTACAAATCTATACCGAACCAGGTACAGCCGATTGCTGCACTGAGTAATGATACAGGTACGGTTGTTTTCAAAGATGTTCCTGTAGGACCGTGGAGGGCGGCTCTTTCTGCAGAAATACCGGGAAGTGGGACCTTAGAAATCATGAGTGCAAACTCTGTTAGCCCGTTAGGGACTGAGAGTATTATGGTCAATGTCTCGGTTCCAATCTATGCAGAATTTGGCATCCTAGATATGACCATTAGCAAGTGGGGGAATCCTCCTCCCAAGAGACCTGTGAGTATTAGAGTTGAGCAACGTACCAATGATAGGGTACGTGTTGAGTGGGATGCACCAGAAGACCAAGTGAAAGGCTCTATGCAGTATGCAGTGTATCGAAAAATAGCTCAAGCTAATGATCCCAGTTATTTCCAGGAGATGCGTGGCACAACTTCAGGTACAGGGTACAGTGACGAAGACGATGCTGGAGACGTATACATCGACTTTGGCTCTAGACATGGTTTAACCTATACATACTGGGTCCAAACGTATTATGTAAACGAGGAGGGCTATTTCTCCAGCCGGTTAAGTGAACCGACGGAGATTAGATTGAGCATCATAGACGAGGAAATTGAAGATCCCGATTTGGATCCTGACCCCGATCCTGTTCCTGTGGATCCAGGTGACGAGGTGGACGTTGTGGATGGGATGATAGTAAGTGTAGCCAATACTGCACAGCTTCAGGATGCTCTAGGTAATCTCGATGTTGGTAAGATTGTATTCACTGAGAGTATTACAAGTAATATTACCATTAATAAATCGCTTATTATTGACTTTAAAGACAAGACACTAACGGGCAATGTAGCAATCGACACAAATGCTGGAACTGTGCGTTTGCTGGGTAACGATACAACACCACCAGATTACCATATTGACGGCACACTAACAGTAGCTGAAGGGAATACCGTAGAAAACTATGCTCGGATAAAAGGAGCAAGTCCTGGCATCTTCATTACTGGAGCAAGTGAGTTTGTTGAGGGAGCGAGTGGAAACGAGATAAATGTTAAAGCAAGTGAAGTTATCGTAACGATACTAGACGGTGCTATCGTGGCCAAGATTACCGTTGATGGAGATCTGGGTAATGTGCAGATTGAGAACAATGGTATTGTAATGAGTGTAGAAAACAATGGAACCGAAACGATGTGGACTGGTGGCCAGCCAGAGAGCTATTCTGGTGTTGTTGATCAAGAGAACAGCCAAGTGACCGTCCAAAACAATGAAGATGGCACCAATACAATAACACTCATCGTTCGTGATGAGTATGAGAGCGCTATTACTAGTTTCGTTGAGTGGACCGATCCTTGGGATGGTAGTTGGTCATCTACTAAGATTGAACTTAAGTTTGCCGAAAACATTGGAGATGCAACCGGAGGTCAATGGTATACACTGACAGCAATTGGAGATGTAGCATTTAATCCTCCTGGACCGGGTTTGGATGATATTAGTATTAGCCGGATTACTGCTGGGGCAGGTATGATGGACCGTGGTGTATACACGGTGACGATAGCTTCTGCGAATATAACTACCACTGTTGACGTCAAAGTTGATGGAGTTGAGATTGCTACAAATGTCATATTTGTAATAACTGGAGATGACTAAGAATCTATGAATAGTACCATGTTTAGCAGTAGGCGGGGTAGCAGCTTTGTTCTCAAGAACGTTAGCAGGTCTACAGTTTTCTCACAGCATAGATAGTACGCTGCTTGACGAAATTAATTTGTTGTATCGATATAG
>SKHL01000269.1 GCA_007116995.1 Limnochordia bacterium | reverse complement strand
TTCACTTCTTTTTGACACCAACATACCCGCTGCAGTTTCTCTAAATGACCTTTGTGAAACTCTTTTTTTAATCGAGATCTCATCTACAGCAGTTTTAGCAACATTTCCAATAAATCCTGCTAGCATTCCTAGTACTACTCTATCTCTAATTTTCATAACGAATACTCCTTGCTTCTTAACATTTTATCTGAGGTTCAGCAGACACGTATGATCTTCACTATAGCTATATTCCTTATGTCTATAAGCTTTCCGTTAATGCCAGAAAATATGTCTTGCTAGATCACGGCAAAGCTTTCCAAGCCCGCTAATCACCCGAAGGTGCTCTGTTTAACACCGCCAAGTTCCGGGAAGACTAGGTCTCTCAACGGACAATATGTCCTCTTTAAGACGTATAAACTTATACTTTCTGATAAGATAAAAAAAACACTACCATGTCTGATGGTAGTGTCTCATTAGTAGTATTGGTCGTTCGATTCACTTGTTTCTCTATGATAACGGCTTTTGGTAATACCGTTTTAAGTAAATGGGGTGAGTAACCGGATTTGAACCGGCGACCTCTAGGGCCACAACCTAGCGCTCTAACCAACTGAGCTATACCCACCATGGTTGAATAAACGTGGCGCGCCTGGCAGGAATCGAACCTGCGGCACTCGGATTAGAAGTCCGATGCTCTATCCGCTGAGCTACAGGCGCATAGATAAGTGGAGCGGGTGAAGGGAATCGGACCCTCATAGCTGGCTTGGAAGGCCAGTGCTCTACCATTGAGCTACACCCGCCCGTAGGCTGACACTTACTCCCTGCAAAAATCGATGGTCGGGGCGAGAGGATTTGAACCTCCGGCCTCCTGCTCCCAAGGCAGGCGCGCTAGCCAAACTGCGCTACGCCCCGACAATACATATCGCCCGTACCTATCGGACTGACAACAACAATCATACCATAGCTCTATTTACCTGTCAACAGATTTTTTCATGAATTCTCCCGCCAATACTTTCTCAAGCTGGACCAAGGCTCGATAACGATGACTAATTTGATTTTTAATCGAACCAGTCAATTGGGCAAATGTTCGGTTGTATTCTGGCACGATAAACAGTGGATCATAACCAAATCCATTATCTCCTTCTGGCTCAAAACCAATCATTCCTTCACAGGTACCACTACAGATCCGTGTATCTCCGTTTGGCCAAGCCAAGGCAATTACACACCGAAACCGCGCTGTTCGTTGTTCACAAGGGATGTGAGCCAATAAATCAAGTAGTCTCTGATTGTTTTTCCCATCATCGCTAGGTTCTCCTGCAAACCGAGCAGAATATACCCCAGGTTGTCCATTAAGAGCGTCCACTTCAAGTCCTGAATCGTCAGCTAATGTCAAATATCCAACAGCCCTAGCCGTTTCCACGGCTTTTTTTATCGCATTAGCGGAAAACGTCTCTCCATCCTCAATCACGTCAGGTAAATTAGCCACTTCATTTACAGCTTGAATATCTAACGAAAGATGGGATAGCATATCCTTAATTTCTCTTATCTTATGTTTGTTACGGGAAGCAACCACAACCTTCACTTTATCAGCCATTACAAGCTACCGAAACGTTCGGCTAACCCGCTGGTCAGCACCTGGCGTTGTTGCTTCACTAATTCATTAATGCCTTTTTCAGCTAGAGTTAGCATTTGATCTAACTCCTCTCGAGAAAATGGCTGTTGTTCCGCTGTGCCCTGCACTTCGACAAGCTTACCGGTACCCGTCATTACTACATTAAAATCAACCTGGGCTTTCGAATCTTCTCGGTAACATAAATCCAATAATGAAACTCCATCAACGATCCCCACACTGATGGCGGCTAAATAGTCTGTTAATGGCAATGACTCCCAACGTTCCTTCTCCTTTAACTTAGATAAAGCATCTACTAACGCAACATACGCACCCGTAATAGCACTAGTCCGAGTACCCCCATCAGCTTGAATAACATCGCAATCTATCCATATCGTCTTCTCCCCAAGGGCTTTTAAATCGACAACCGAGCGTAATGCCCTTCCGACTAAGCGTTGGATTTCTTGGGTGCGTCCACCCACTTTTCCTTTAGAGGATTCACGAATATTTCTCGTTTGTGTAGCTCGTGGTAGCATGGCATATTCCGCCGTAATCCAACCCCCACCTTGTCCACGTAGAAAAGGTGGAACTCGGTCCTCAATCGTGGCCGTACAGATTACCTTCGTATCACCTACTGAAATAAGCACAGAGCCCTCTGCATGTTTAATGTAATTCCGTTCAATCGTTACTGGCCGCATCTGATCCGCATTTCTTCCATCCCATCGTGCCATCCTACATTCCCCCAGATTCATATTGTTGGCGTCCAATCTCGTAAATACTTCGCCCTTGCCCATCTATGGCTACTATGGCTGGAAAATCCTTCACCTCCATGCGATAGATAGCCTCAGGGCCTAATTCGGGGTACGCTACCAGCTCCATCTTCTTAATAGACTGGGCTAATAAGGCCCCTGCGCCTCCTATGGCTGCAAAATACACAGCACCATAGCACTTCATTGCATCAATTACTTCCTGACTGCGCTCACCTTTACCAATCATCCCCTTAATTCCTGCTTGCAATAGGGGTACGGTCATACTATCCATCCTGCTACTCGTTGTAGGCCCAGCTGAACCCACAACCTCTCCAGGTTTAGCTGGGCAAGGACCTACATAATAGATTATTCCTCCCTGGGCTGGAAATGGCAGCTCATTACCTGTATCCAGAAGGGATATTAAACGCTGATGAGCTGCGTCTCTCGCTGTATAGATCACCCCATTAAACGTAACCTGATCACCCACAGTTAGAAAGCTAGTATCCATCAGAGGTGGTGCAAGTTCAATCATCCTACCTCACCTCCTCACTAGATAAATTCTGAATTAATCTTCGGAAATGATCACCGCGTTCCCCGAAGTTGGCATACATGTCAAAACTCGCACATGCAGGAGCGAGCAAGACTACTTCACCCGGTGAAGCTAGGCTATTTGCTAAGCACACAGCTTCAGCCAAACTCTTTACATAGTGCACATTCACCAATTCAGGTTGGTTAACCTCTATTATACTTTTAGCAATTAAGGAAGCAGTCTCACCTAACAGAATCAATTCCTTTACCTTTTGGCAGACCTCTTCGGCAAATTTCGTAAAAGATAAATGCTTATCGTACCCTCCAGCAATCAAGATAATTGGTTGACTAAATGCATTAATATCTGCGATAGCCCGACTAGGGGAGGTAGCAATGGAACTGTTATAGAATTGTATCCCTGCTATTTCGGCAACCCTCTCGAGCCGATGCGGCACGCCAGTAAACTCCCTAGCAACTGTGCGGATTGCATCCCATGAAGCTCCTGCTAAGTAGGCAAAAAGAGTAGCTGCTAGCATATTGGCCACATTATGTTCCCCAAGCACACAGAGCTTATCCCGTTCAATAATAGTTAGTGATTGATCTCCATCACAGTACATGAGCTTACCATCATGTAAGTACGTCCCTCTTGGGACCTTTTGATGCATACTAAAAAAGTATGTATCCCCAACCGCTTCATTGGACATGACCTTAGTGAGATTGTCATCAAAATTAAACACACAAATATCACTCGCACTTTGATGACGATAGATCTGTTTCTTCGCTAATATGTAACTCTCCATATTTAAATGAACATCCAAGTGGTTTTCGCTAATATTTGTAACTAATGCACCATGAGGACTTAGATCTAGTAACTCTAGTTGAAAACTAGACAACTCTAGTACAATGCGGGCATCTGTGGGAATTTCGGCAATCTGTTCAATCAAGGGAACTCCGATATTTCCTCCCACGTAGGTTTTACACCCGCTAGCTTTTAGCATCTCACCTACTAATGTCGTAGTGGTAGTCTTACCACTACTCCCAGTAATAGCAAAAACCTTAGCCTGTGCATAAGCTAATACCAGCGCAATTTCACTAAGAAGGGGAACAACCCCCATCAGCTCTTGAATTTCTGGCATATGTTTCGGAATGCCCGGAGTCAAAAACACGGCATCATATTGTTTAAGGTGTCTAAGATATTCTTCCCCTAAGCCGAGCTCTACGCCCAAATCAGTAAGTTGTTGGTAGTGATCACCTAACTGCTGGGCTGACTTGCGATCCCGACCAGAAACAATGGCTCCTGCTTTTACTAAAAATTGAATAAGTGCGATATTGCTTATCCCAAGTCCAACAACAGCGACTCGTTTATTTTTCCATTGAATCATCTTGATCCCCCCGCCATGCTGGCCACAGCTGTCCCAAAAAATCTCTCAATTCACGTGGCTCTAGTTCAACCTGATTGTGACCACCTACTTGCGCTAAAGTGAACCCTAAGAACTGAGATGCTCGCTTCTGAAACTCTTCGGGACTTCCACTTACCCAAAACTGATAGCTCGGGACCTCGTGTTCTTCTACGTTAGGCAGACCCTGCAACCAGTCATAGACATTTTTCGCTGTCTGCCAGGCAGGATCAACAATGCTTATATGCTCACCGACAATTCTCTTTATCGCAGGTAACAGAAAGGGATAATGTGTGCATCCTAGCACTAAAGTATCCATACCCCAATCTATCAAGGAGTCTAAGTACTCATGCAAAGCCTGGTTAACCAATAATCCCTCGACCTCACCTCTTTCAATCAAAGGCACTAGCTTTGGGCACCCTTGGGCAAAAACCTCAGTTGAAGGTGCGAATTGCTGAAACGATCGTTGATAGCTACCACTGTTTACTGTACCTACTGTGGCGATGATGCCTACGCGATTATTCCTTGTTGAAGCAATGGCTTTTTCAACTGCAGGTTCTATCACCCCAAAAATAGGCATTCCGGATGAAACTCTAACCACCGGTAGGGCCAATGCACTTGATGTATTACACGCCGCTACAACAGCCAGTACTTTTTTCTCCTCTAGGAAGTGAATGATGTTATGGGAGTAAAGTAAAATTTGGTCTCTACTTTTATCACCGTAGGGAACATGGGCTGTATCACCATAATAGATTAGATCTTCATTGATTAACTGTCTCAAGGCAAGCCATACGGTTAGCCCTCCTACACCCGAGTCATAGATTCCGATGGGGGCCTGTTTTTTCTGCATATATTTAATCCTCCACATTAGCATCTCTTCTAACATATGACAACGACTATGTATCCATTACTGCTACAATCTAGAACTACCAATCAAACTCCGGTCGCGCTGCAGAGGACGGACTATTTCTACATGACCTGCCAATGTGGGAATGACCCTCCCCTCAACTAAGATCTGCACTCGATCAATAGATGGCATTTCTGTAAGGGTATTCACTACAGCATAGATTGTGACTAATTCCCCTAAACTTCCGCCAGGATGATTTACCACAAAATCCCGATTTAAATTAACATATACAATCCTATTTTGAACTTGATAGCTAATAACTCTTGTTCCTTGCGGCAGCACAGAAACTAGTTGCTTGCTGCGCGGACCTTCCACTAAGGCCTCAAGACGTTGAATAACGGAACCTTCACCGCTGCGATACTCGGGCATCAAATAGTCTTTATTCTCTGTAGCAAAGTATACCGTATATAAGCCAAGCTGTGTCACTGGTTGCAAGCCAACTCCTAAGCCAATTAATGCGATCCGAACTATGAGCAACCCTATCAAGACCAACAAAACTACACCAATCTTATGGCGAAGACTCATATCATCACTCCTATGTTAACGGTACTGCCTAAAATAGCGGATAATCCCATCGTACATTGCTTGTGCAGCTTGGTACTGAAACTCTGATGAGCGTAATAGCTTTTCTTCTTCTGGATAGTTAAGAAATGCTACTTCCACAAGGGCTGCAGGCATTTTGGCTCCGTTTAAGACTGCTAGGTCCGTCCGAGGGCGTAACCCTCTATCGACAAGTCTTAACTGAGCGATTAACTCGCTTTGCAGCGATTGGGCCAGCCTAAAATTCTCTAGGTGCAATGGATTGTAAAGAGTTTCTGTTCCTTTTACTTTTTGATGTATATAGGAGTTGGCATGAATAGATATAAGTATCTCAGCTTTATTTACTTCGGCTATTCTTGGCCGGTCGAATACAGATATATATCTATCATCTGTCCGAGTAAAGATAACTCTAGCCCCTGCTTCATGTAGCATCTTTCCTAGTTTTAGGGAAATCGCTAATACAACATCCTTCTCAAATGTCCCCCGAGACCCGATAGCTCCTGGATCCGATCCTCCATGGCCAGGATCGAGAGCAATGACTCTACCCCGTAACTTCTGCAAACTGTCAATGCCTATAGTAACATCGTCAACTGGATCCGAAATAGGGTAGCTAACGACCTCTTTTTCACTTTCTTTTAGATATGCATTATACTGCTGCGTTGTCCCCTCATATAATAAAACCTCATATCGCCCATCAGTCTTAGTTACTGTCATTGGAGTCATCGGTTCGTCTAGTTCAAGTACAACTCGGGTTATTGATGGCATAAATTGGCTAACCCGAACGCGCCGAACTCTTGGATCATTAACAGCAAACTCCATTGCACCTGATAGTAATGTCGAATTCTGAAAATCCATTACTAGACGGTCTGGATCTTCAATATAATCCACCTCAAAGGGAGGTTGATCTGTGGCATAAAACCATATTTTTGCCACTTCGTCGCGACTAAACCCAACCTCACTAATTTGGTAATTCAATTCCACTTCCAAACCCCCGTCAGGCCAGCGATGAATCTCATATCCAGTTGCTTGATTTAAATCGAAAACTATCCGCATCATTCGATCATTAAACTGACTACTTCGAATACGTTGGATGATGGTATCGCCAATGCTTTGTACAGGTAATGCTTCACTAGTAATACCTAACAGATCAACAACTAATCGATCGGGATTTGTTAATAATACACTCTCATATCCAGTATGCCCCTGTACATCAATAAAGACTCGAGATCGAGGACCCCCTAGATAAACAATGTCGCGTAGAAGCGGGTCACTTAGTGGCTCTACTAGGGGAACAGTAATCGAGTCGTCTCCGGAAAGATCAGGATCTCTGACCAATTGAACCGCTAACAGTTGCTCAAGTTGCTCTGTTACCAAAAGCATCAGAGCCATAGCATCTGTGTCAAATACCAGTCGTAGATCTAGCAGATCAGCAATAAAACGAAGAGGAACCATTACTTCACCTTTACTGCGCTCAGGAGCTACATCTAATATACTATTTTCACCATCCACTTGCACATTTTTCTCCCCTACTTGCATAGTAATATTTTTGGTAGGGAATTTCAGATAGATGGTATCATCATCTATCTGAACATCTGCACCTAAGTGTTGCGGAAACAGGGAAATCGGAATCAAAATAGTGCCGTTAACGATAATCATCGGTTGGGCCAGGTCAACAATTTGATCAGCCACATAAAAACTAATTCCCTGTACAATAAGGGAATACGATAGGATAAAAGCCATAAGTACAACTAGAATAATTGCTATCTTTCTCATTAAGGAAGCTCCTTCCACAAAAGCTATCTCACCAAGATTCGCTCTTTACCTAGGGGAATCCTGCCCATTCAAGGAGGAATCCGAATGTTTGACCCGAATAATTACCGTCCTATCCTGCGCATCGGCCTATACTCTTTAATCGCTTATGTAGCGATAGCGTATATCGTATTCATTACCATGGTCATTCACTATGAAATCAGTCTATTCTCTCCTGCTGAACCTGTGGCTACTCGTGCTTCTATAGATAGAGATAGTTACGGCATTGTCTCATCGCGAATCCACAACGTATTTGGTGACCCGATCCCTTATGCAGTAGTTCACCTTAACGGTCGGATAGCGCAAGCGGATAGTACTGGTCACTTCACCATTGAAGAAATCTACCCAAACCGATATGATATAGAAATCTTCGCCGGTGGGTATGGGCGATATAGATGGGGTATTCAAGTTGAAGAAGGCATAAATACTCCTGTGATTAAATATGATACTGGCCTGTGGCCCCAGTTCTTCCTAACGGACTTTCATGTATTCCATCATAACAGTGATAAGATATTTAGCATTATCGGTTTCGCCAATGGCTCTAATGAACCACTCTACATTCATCGTGTCACTATCTATAGTCCTCGAAACGAAACGCCTATGGAACTGCTAGATACCAGAGAGGTTCTAGAGCACTTCCTATCCCTCTCTGGTAAATTATCTCTTGTTGAGAATCCCCAAGTTGCATTACGTCTAGCACCACAATCCTGGTTTAGCGGGTCCCTGCCCCCCCTTGATGGACCAGCAGCAAAAGGAACATATACCCTAGAGGTCCATGTTGGTACAGAAGATGACCACGAAAGAGGTGCTTACCGGGTGGATAGGATTAAGGATCATCTTGACATGGATAGCAATTGGAATCCCCACTTACCATAAACAGATCGTAATGCACCTGTGTGTTACTTCGATTAGTTACTATTCTGCTAATTATTGTTTTTCAGTTGATTATCATCGCCAGGATCATCAACATCAGGTGTTTCTTCTTCCGCGGGAGCTTCATTAGGCACTTCAGCTGGAACCTCTTCAGGCACTTCAGCTGGAACCTCTTCAGGCACTTCAGCTGGAACCTCTTCAGGCACTTCAGCCGGGGCTTCTTCAGGCACTTCAGCTGGGGCCTCCTCTGGCGGTGGCTCTACAGGTGCTGGAGTCGGTGCTGGTGTTGGGGCCGGTGTTGGGGCCGGTGGCGGTGACGGCACCGGGGCTAGAGGTTGAACCTCGCCATCCACTACTTGATATGACGTTATGTCTGCTGCTACATTCAGGCCCACACTGTATGTCCATGATACATGATGTCGACGGTTCGAGACAAAATCATCATGAATCGCAAAGGCTATATCATAGAGATTTCCTTCCACAAGTTGCTTGTCATCATCGTTTCCCGTATCCAATTCACGACGCAGTTCCACGGTCCATCTCCCTTCATTATAGCGCCCATTTGCCAAGATATCACTAGCACTTCCCTCTGGTTCCCGTAAAACTACAGCTGGGATAATATCTCCTTGGGCAAAGGGAATGTCCGTTTGAACTGGCACAGCTGTTTGCTCCTGAATCAAATGTAAATCTCGAATATTTTTCTGCATATCCTCGATTCTCACCGCAGAAGCTCCAAATTCCTCTTCGTCATACATCCATTCAAGTCCATCCGTTTGTGTAAACCACGCATTTTGTCCACTATCAAAATTACGATACTCTAATACCCAATCATCACCTGCATATCCAATAGGATTTGAGCGGGCGGCACGCCAATGCCATAAATCAAGGAATTCACCCTGCTCTTTTAATTGGTCAATTTCCTCTTGAGTTCGAACCATATCCCAACCAGCTCCAGAATCATCAAAAGATGTCCGTGTGGTCAGTAAATACTTGCGTATGTCATTAACCCCTCGTTCTTGGAAGTAATCTACCTCCTGGACTTCATCTCTTGATGGATGCTCCGGCATGGCCCGTAAGCTAGCATGACATGTAATGAAACATCCCATCTCAGAAAAACCAAATTGGGCATCGGTGTAAGCAGGAACATTTCCTTGCTCATCTAGGAGAAAACTTACCCTATTTTCTTAATTTGGTTTTCTATTT
>SKHL01000043.1 GCA_007116995.1 Limnochordia bacterium | reverse complement strand
GAAATCACAGGTGGTACTATCACCATCGGTGATACTGTAGTAAATGACGTACCTCCAAAGGATCGAGACATTGCCATGGTGTTCCAAAACTATGCTTTGTACCCCCATATGGACGTATATAATAACATGGCTTTTGGTTTAAAATTGCGGAAATTCCCGAAGACGGAGATTGACCATCGGGTCAAAGATGCGGCCAAGCTGTTAGGAATTGAGAATTTATTAGATCGGAAACCAAAGCAATTGTCTGGTGGTCAAAGGCAACGGGTTGCCTTAGGTCGAGCGATTGTGCGGGAACCAAAAGTGTTTCTCATGGATGAGCCTCTCTCCAATTTGGATGCGAAGTTGCGTGTTCAGATGAGGGCAGAGTTAAGTAAGTTGCATAATCGTTTGCAAACTACTGTTATTTATGTAACACATGACCAAACGGAAGCTATGACCATGGGTGACCGGATTGTAGTTATGAAAGACGGATTAATCCTACAAGTGGCTACACCTCTTATTATTTATAATCATCCAAATAATATGTTTGTAGCTGGATTTATAGGCAGTCCTGCTATGAATTTCATTGATATGGTGTTGCGTAAGGAAGGCGATAAGTACTATGTAGAAACTTTGGAAGGTCATGTAAAGATGCGTATTGCGCAAGAACGTCTAGACTATTTCAAAGATCTAACACCTTACGTTGATAAAGATGTTGTCTTTGGTATTCGTCCTGAGGATATTGAAGACTTTGATATGATAGAAGGCGATTTTGATGACATGTCCATGAGCGCTCTAGTAGATGTAACTGAGCCCATGGGTGCAGAGACATTTCTATATCTTTCATTAGGTGAGGAGATTCCTCAAATGATCGCTAGAGTCGATGCAACTACTAAGGCTGAAGACGGTGAGCAACACAAGATTGTTTTTGATACCAGTAAATGCCATTTGTTTGATAAAGAGACTGAGCAAAGCCTACGTAAAGAAAATCTTCGCCTTCGCTAACCAAAAAATAAAAGGGACGGGTTACCGTCCCTTTTATGCGTCGTTCCTACAAGTTTGTGATATTCAAAAATTCCTGCAACTCCGAGTCCATTTCGAATAGAGTTAAAAAATTAACCAAATCTTGAGCCCGGGTGGGATCTATTTCGTACTTTAGTTCCTCAAGAATGCGGGTCTTAATGTCATCTAACGAATCTACGGCTAACAGCATGTTAGTCAATTTTTCTTTGGTGGAACTGTAGTCAGCATGATTAAGCTTTTGGTTGACGAAGCAAAGTTTAGCTAAGAAAAAATAACGCCAGATCTCGTCAGTGAATCGCAACCCTTGTTGCAATATGTCTTTGGCCGACTGATAATTTTCTTGAAAAATGAGTACCCTAGCAGTTAGATAATAGAGTTCGGAATTTGGTGGAAATTTACATTCTAGGGACTTCTTAGATAGCAGGGAATTTGTTAGCTCAGCTAGAAATATAGTAGTAGGTGTCTGAGGTAGAGATTCTAGATAGCTAAGGCAAAGGTCTGGGTACAAAATAGTAGCCTTAGCCTTTCGTAGCTGAAGTCCATCAGCCACTAAATCACTAATGGTCGTGTCTAATCTAGTAGCAAGTTTCGCTACTGTGTCTAGTGATGGCTGGATGCGTTCACCTTCAATTTGGCTGATATAACTGCGTGTCCACTCGTTATCGGCTAGTTCCTGTTGGCTAAGCTTAAGCTTCTTCCGCCGCATGCGGATATGATGGCCTATTTTCATAATTCTAACACCTTCTTGTTATTTATGGAAGTTTAACTATTCCCTATCCATATATTATCATATTTTATGGAAAACGGCAAACCTTCCTATCATTGACAAGCAATTTATTATTAGGCTATAATAAAATAAGAAATTTGTGCGTAAAATTCTAGTAAGAGGTGAGCATTTGTGAGCCAGACAAAGCGGATTATGATCTCTTTACCCAATAGATTATTAGAGGAAGTGGATAGAGTGGTGCAAGAAGAAAATGGTAATCGAAGCCAATTTGTCAGGGAAGCAATGCAGATGTATGTCCTTGAACGGAAGAAACAAGATTTACGCGAAAAACTGAAGGATGGGTACCAGCGAATGGCTGCGCTTAATCTGGTGTTAGCAGAAGAAGGATCCGATGAAAAACTACTAGATCACTATGAACGTCAGTTGGCGGAGGCTGAATAGCGTGCAAAGCGTATCACGGGGAGATATTTTCTATGCTAACCTAAACCCAGTCATTGGTTCAGAGCAAGGCGGTGTCCGACCTGTTTTGGTGTTACAGAACAACATTGGTAATAAGTATAGCCCTACTACTATTGTTGCTGCTATTACCTCAAAGATCAAGAAAGCGAAGCTACCTACTCATGTAGAGTTATCCTCTACATCATTTAATTTGGAGAAAGATTCGGTCATCCTGTTAGAGCAGGTGCGCACAATTGATAAGCGTCGGTTAAAGGAGAAAATCGCTCACTTAGATGATCAGATCATGATTCAAATCGATCAGGCCCTACAAATCAGCTTCGGTCTAGTTGATTTGTAATGTACATAGTCAACCACTTGCACTCACCGTCTTGGATGAGTGTTTTTTATTCTGTTGATAAAGCAGGATATACCTTAGCACCCTAAAAAGTATTAAACAAACATATGTGTGCGGGAGGGTGTTGAGATGGCGCCATTAATTGGTATTACATGCGGGCATCAGTGGCAGGAGCGGGAACGATATTTTGTTAATGTTGGGTATGTGCAAAACATTCTTAGTTCAGGAGGAACACCTATTCTTATCCCTTATATGGAGAAGCACAAACTAATGGAAATTATGGATCTAATTGATGGATTATTGATACCAGGTGGGATAGATATCGATCCTAGTCTGTTTGGGCAGGATCCCCATCCAAACTGTGGATTGATTGACCCTATCTGGGATGAACTAGAGGGGCATGTGATTTCAACCGCACTCAGTCGAGATCTGCCCTTGCTAGCTATCTGCCGGGGTTGTCAAATTTTAAATGTGGTAGCTGGAGGTGACTTGATTCAAGATATTTCCTCCCAAGTGAGTCCGGCAATTAAGCATATGCAACAGGCTCAAAAGTGGCATGCTACTCATGAGATAAAGATTGAGCCAGATAGTATCCTGGCAACTACATTGAATACCAATAACATAACAGTTAATTCCTATCATCATCAGGCTGTAGGCCAGGTAGCCTCGCAATTTTCTGCGGTAGCCTGGGCAAATGATCACATAGTAGAAGCAATTGAAAGTCGAGAGCATACCTATGTGTTAGGGGTGCAATGGCATCCAGAATTGATGACGAATCATCATCCCGTCTTTCACCAGTTGTTTACTGTGTTAGTTAGCTACGCTAACTCTAGACGACTGTAAGATAAGTCCATCGTCCTTGCAGATGTATGTCGTGGCTCCTTAGTTGAAAGCATGCATCGGAGAGACTGGGTGGCCGCGGATATCTTGGGTCAGGCGCTAGCTAGCGAAGGGACTCCAGATAAGGTAACATTTTGGCGTTCTGCCGCGAAGCCGATTTAAGCCCTTGCAGCTTTCGCTATTAATCCGATTAAGATGCTTAGCAGGATAAGTAAGAAGGCATACAGAATTATTATTCTATGAGACTTTGGTCGGTCCTAAGGCGAAAGTCTGTTTGACCCAGGGGATGGGTGAAGGAGGAGGGTAATGTGTAGTATCTTAATCGCTGACGACGATGGGGCGTTGCGACAGGTAATTAGGGAATTCCTTCAGTTATGGGATAGTGCATGTCAGATCAGTGAAGCAGCCAATGGAGCTGAAGCAGTGGACTGTGCACGGGATACAAGTCCTGACATTATTCTTATGGATATCGAAATGCCAAAGCTAGATGGTATCTCAGCAACCCGACAGATCACGGAGTTAGGGTTAGGGTGTAAGACAATCATCTGTACAAGCTATGATCATGACACAATATGGCCGAAAGCTAAGCAAGCAGGTGCAGTAGATATTATCATTAAACCCTTTAATTTGGTTGATTTAGGAGTTAAGCTAGAGATGATATTAGCAAAATGAAGAGTGCATGATTTTTTCCCTTAAAGAAAGACATATCGTCCTTTAAGTGACTTAGTCCTCGCCAGAAGACTATGCAATAAAAAGGACTATATGTTTTTCTCCACTTTTGAGCAGGATATTTATGGGAATGGAAAGAAACACTAGGAGGGATTATGTGTAATTACATTTCTTGTGCGAATACTATCACAATGTATGGAGTGACTTTTAATGTATATAGTGACATCCTCATCTCCTGAACACACCTTCTCTTTGGGCTTCCATGTGGGGACGTTCGTACACCCTGGTGATATCTTATGCTTAATTGGTCATCTAGGCGCTGGAAAAACCCTTTTTGTTAAAGGGATAGCCAAAGCGTTGAGCGTCAATTCGGAACAAGTGACTAGCCCTACCTTTACACTGATAAATGAATACGCTGGAGACTACTTGCTCTACCATTTTGATGTTTATCGGTTAGAGAATCCCGAGGAATTGGAGGATTTAGGCTATGAGGAGTACTTTTATGGTGATGGGATATGTATAATTGAGTGGGGAGATCGAGTTACGTCTTATTTGCCACAGGAGTATTTACAGATAGGGATTGATAAAATAGATGAAACAACACGAGAAATTCGCTTCACTCCATATGGTTCACACTACCAACAGCTTGTTGAGCGAATAAGGTCGGAGGAATCCTAATGACAGTACTAGGAATTGATACATCCACCATGACTGGTGGAGCTGCTTTAGTAAATTCCCAGGGTTTGGTTGGTGAGTATGTTTTAAATCTGCGAACCACCCATTCCGAACGATTGTTACCAGCTATCCAGCGAATTTTAGCCGATGCTGAACTCACTTTGGACCAGCTAGATGGTATTGCAGTTGTTACGGGGCCTGGTTCTTTTACTGGATTACGTATTGGGGTAGCGACAGCCAAAGGATTTGCCTACGCATTAGGAAAACCGATTGTGGGAGTGACGACTCTGGCCGCCCTAGCTTGGCAGCATCAAACGTTTAAGGGATTTATCTATCCGTTAATCGATGCTAAGCGCCAAGACGTATATAGTCAGGTTTTTGCTGGGGTTGATGCGGTGACTGAACCTTGTAATTCTTCCATTGATCGGATTATCCAATGGTGTAGTCAACAAAAGAATCCCGCTTTATTTGTCGGAGATGGAGCACTGGCGCACAAGACGGCTTTAGCAGCACTTTCTAATAGTGTGTTTCCAAGTAGTGAAGGGCTAGTATTGCGGGCTAGTGCCGTGGCTGGTTTGGGTATGCATCTATTATCTCAAGGAAATCATATAGACCCCTTTGACTTAATCCCCTTTTATATGAGGAAAAGCAGTGCCGAGTATCAACGGGACAGAGCGGAGGATAAGAATGAAGGATAATCTAGATGCGGTGACCTTGTCAGATATGAGTGTCAGTGATTTACTGGATGTACAGATTATTGAGCATCAGTCTTTCACCACTCCCTGGTCTTTCCAGGCATTTCTATCAGAACTAGTGGATAATGATAATGCGTGTTATGTTATCGCAAAGATTGAGAGACGCCTTGTTGGGTATATTGGAATGTGGATTATCCTTGACGAAGGCCATATTACCAATGTAGCTGTGGATCCAGGCTACCGCAACAGAGGAATTGGTCGTTTATTACTTGAGTCTATGGCCGTAACAGCTTATCAGCGGGGAGTGCGCAAGATGACTTTAGAGGTCCGCGTCTCAAATAAGGTAGCGCAGACCTTGTATACTAGTCTAGGCTATCGCTTCTGTGGTGTGCGCCCTGGCTATTACCGAGATAACAATGAAGATGCTCTAATTATGTGGAAGGACTTGAGTAAGAATGAAAACGAAGATAAACCTAACCTTAGGTATTGAAACCAGCTGTGATGAGACATCTGCGGCAGTAATTGGCCACGGCAAACAGATAATATCTCATGTGATTGCGTCCCAAGTGGATCTACATCAGCGTTATGGAGGTGTGGTACCCGAGCTTGCGTCGCGTAAACATATTGAGACCATCTTTCCTGTCATTGACCAAGCGATACAGCAAGCTGGTATCACTGGGGAGGACATAGATTTATTTGCTGTGACCTATGGTCCCGGTTTGGTGGGCGGATTATTAGTGGGAATTGCCGCGGCTAAATCCTTAGCCTTTGCCTTGGACAAGCCCCTGGTGGGAGTGAATCATATTGAAGGTCATATCTATGCTAATGTTTTAGCTCATCCCCAACTACAACCACCCTTAGTTTGCTTAACTGTATCGGGTGGACACACGGATCTTTTGTATATACCTAGGTTTGGCGATTACGAAATATTAGGACGTACAAGGGATGATGCGGCTGGGGAAGCGTTTGATAAAATAGCTCGAGTGTTAGGATTGCCTTATCCTGGTGGGCCCCAGATTGATATGTTAGCAGCCAAGGGTGATCCAAACCTTATCGTCTTTCCGCGCGGCTTATTACAAGAAGATACCTACGATTTTAGTTTCAGTGGATTAAAGACAGCGGCATTAAATTATATTAATCAGGTTGAGCAAAAAAAGGAGCAGCTAAATCTTTTCCATTTTGCAGCTGGTTTTCAATGGGCGATTATTGATGTATTAACTCAGAAGTTGATTACAGCGGCAAGGAACAAGGCCGTGAAGCGGATAATTCTCTCTGGCGGTGTGGCCGCTAATAATGGATTACGTTATCATTTAAGTAAAGAAGCTAACAGATTAGGGATGGAGGTGTATTACCCACCACCTGTGCTATGTACCGATAACGCTGCCATGATTGGTTGTGCGGGCTATTATCGCTATTTAGCTGGTAAGGAAAGTGGTTGGGAACTAAACGCCCAACCTAGACTGAAACTCGGGGATGATTAGATGCATAGGCTGCTTAAAATGAAACAAGATAGAAAATGCGGTTTTTCAGGAGAATATTAAAGCATGCGAGACTAAATTAGCTATTTTTACCGATAATGGCTATTTTAGGCTTATAATGCTGTTTGCAATTATGATGCGCGTTCTATATCATAAGAATAGATTTAGCACTCACTCTAGATGAGTGCTAATAAAAACAAACTGAACTAAATTAAAGGGGGTACTCGCAAGTGAATCTCAAACCATTAGGTGATCGTGTGGTAGTCAAAGTATTAGAAGCAGAAGAGAAAACTGCAAGCGGAATCTACATTCCTGATAATGCGAAGGAGAAGCCGCAACAAGGAAAAATTTTAGCTGTAGGCCCTGGGAAATTCTCAGAGCAAGGGGAACGAATTCCCGTAGAGTTAAGTGTAGGTGAAACTGTTCTGTTTGCTAAGTATTCTGGTACTGAAGTTAAATACCAGGGAGAAGAATTACTTGTACTTAAAGAGTCTGATGTCTTAGCCGTATTAGGGTAAATACATAAACGTTCAAAAGGAAGGTGACAATGATGGCTAAAGATTTACTATTTAGAGAAGATGCCCGCAAGAAGTTAGAGCGTGGAGTTAACGCTCTAGCCGATGCAGTGAAAGTTACATTAGGGCCAAAAGGTCGTAATGTTGTATTAGAAAAGAAGTATGGTTCTCCAACCATAACAAATGATGGTGTAACTATTGCCCGCGAGATAGAATTGGAAGATCCATTTGAAAACATGGGAGCGCAATTGGTAAAGGAAGTTGCCACCAAGACCAACGATGTGGCTGGTGATGGTACGACTACAGCGACTGTTTTAGCTCAAGCAATCATTCAAGAAGGGTTAAAGAATGTAGCCGCCGGTGCAAATCCAATGTTCTTGAAAAAAGGGATTGAGAAAGCTGTCGCAGCTGCAGTAGGCCGTATTGGTGAAGTTGCTAAGTCTATTGAGACCAAAGAAGCGATCGCCCAGGTTGCATCGATTTCCGCAGCTGATAGTGAGATTGGTGATCTGATTGCGGAAGCAATGGAGAAGGTTGGAAAAGACGGTGTTATCACCGTTGAAGAGTCCAACACCATTGGAACTACCTTGGATGTTGTAGAAGGTATGCAGTTTGACCGAGGCTATGTTTCCCCTTATATGATTACTGACAGTGAGCGTATGGAAGCAGTTTTAGAGGAACCTTATGTTTTAATCACTGACAAAAAGATTAGTGCAGTCAATGATATTTTGCCTGTCTTAGAGAAGACAATGCAAGTAAACAAGCCTGTAATAATCATTGCTGAAGATGTAGAAGGCGAAGCGTTAGCCACTCTCGTTGTGAATAAACTTCGGGGTACATTAAACGTAGTGGCAGTAAAAGCACCTGGTTTTGGTGATCGTCGTAAAGCAATGCTTAGTGACATTGCAGTAGTCACTGGTGGACAAGTAATCTCTGAAGAGGTAGGCTTGAAATTAGAAAACGCAACAATCGATATGTTAGGATCTGCTCGTCAAATCCGGATTACCAAGGAAGAGACTACTATCGTTGATGGTAAGGGTAGTTCCTCTGATATCGCTGGTCGCATCAATCAGATTCGCGCAGAAATTGAAGACACAACATCTGATTATGATCGGGAGAAGTTACAAGAGCGGTTAGCAAAATTATCTGGTGGTGTAGCTGTTATCCAAGTAGGTGCTGCTACTGAAACCGAATTAAAAGAGAAAAAACATCGCATCGAAGATGCTCTCTCAGCGACTCGCGCTGCTGTTGAAGAAGGTATCGTGTCAGGTGGAGGTACCATGCTAGTAGACGCGATTACTTCCCTAGATGGTATCGAAGCTGAAGGCGATGTTAGAACAGGTGTAGAACTAGTGCGTAAGGCTCTAGAAGCTCCATTAAAAATGATTGCCCACAACGCTGGCGTAGAAGGTGCTATCGTTGTCGAGAAAGTGAAAGTATCAGAAACTGGTATCGGTTTTGATGCTATAACGATGCAATATGTAAACATGGTCGACCAGGGAATTATTGACCCAGCAAAGGTTACTCGTAGCGCCCTGCAAAACGCGGCGTCTATCGCAGCAATGTTGCTAACGACCGAAGCGCTGATTGCAGACCAACCAGAAGAAGAAGCACCTGCACCAGCAGGCGGCGGCATGGGTGGCGGCATGGGCGGCGGCATGGGCGGCGGCATGGGAATGCCCGGCATGATGTAGTCGATAACACATAGGAAAAAAGGGAACCCTGTAATCAACGGGGTTCTCTTTTTGCTTTATGTTAACATTAATTTTGGAGGGAATTGTTCTGATAATAGCGAATTAAGTTCAGCTATATATGGTATCGGCTTTTGCATGGCAATTATGGTTCTTTACGTTATAAAAGGAGTGAAAGCATGAATGATATTCAAAAGGTGCTATTAACACAAGAGCAGATCGCCAGCCGGGTAAAGGATCTTGGCGGCCAGATTACCCAGGACTATCAAGGTAAGGATTTAGTTTTGATTGGTATTCTCAAAGGTGCCATCGTATTTTTGGCTGATCTTGTCCGCCAAATTGATACACCTTTACATATGGATTTTATGGCAGTTTCTAGTTATGGCGAGGGACATGAAACCACTGGCGTGGTACGGATTCTTAAGGACCTAGACATGTCCATAGAAGGACGAGACGTATTGCTTGTCGAAGATATAGTAGATTCTGGTTTGACGCTAGCCTATTTACGGGACATATTATCATCACGTCAGCCGAACAGCATTAAGATT
>SKHL01000018.1 GCA_007116995.1 Limnochordia bacterium | reverse complement strand
TCTGTTTGACACTGTTAAGTGGCATGATGGTAGCCCATTATCCATGGCTGATATCGTTATGAGTATAATTCTTGCATTTGACCGTGGAAATCCAGCTAGTCCAGTCTATGATGAAGCGATGGTATCTGGTTTGCGTTCCTATCTCAACAGTCTGAGAGGAATTCGAGTTATGTCCACAGATCCAGTAACAATTGAGTTCTATAGTGACTTGTATGGTCTCGATGCAGAAGAAAGCGTTGCTACATTCTTCCCATATTACAGCTTTGGTCCTGGTGCATGGCATACTCTAGCATTAGGACTCGCTGCAGAAGCCAATGAAGAGCTGGCATTCTCTAGTAATAAAGCAGGTAAGCTTGAGGTGGAATGGATGAGTTATATTGCTGGACCGAGCTTGACCATCCTTGAGAAATATCTAAATCAAGGCGGGTATATTCCATACGAAGCCACTATGAGCCAATACTTAGCTGATGGTGAAGTTGCAGCTCGTTTCGCTAATCTAAGTGATTGGTATACGAGTAAAGGACACCTATGGGTCGGAACAGGTCCGTTCTATCTAGAAAGAGCCTATCCGACTGAAGGGATAGTTCACTTGATGCGAAATCCCCACTTCCCAGATCCAGCTGATAAGTGGTCGATCTTTGATGAACCCATGGTTTCTGAAATTGATTTAGACGGTCCTGCTCGCGTCAGCATTGGCTCCGAAGCAGTGTTCGATGTCTTGATCAGCTTTAATGATGAACCGTATGCCATGGAGTTTATGGGTGAAGTCAAGTATCTGTTATTTGACGCATCCGGTCAGATCGTCTATGTTGGTGAAGCTGTTGCTGTCGAAGATGGATTGTGGCAGATCCTGTTAAGTGCTGAGATTACAGAGACTCTAACTGTAGGTGCTAACCGCATTGAGGTAGTCGCAGCCCCCATAGTCGTTAGTATACCAAGCTTCAGCAGTACTAACTTTGTCACAGTACCCTAAGTGTTAATGAGGGGAGGCAATCTCCCCTCTTCTTTTCCATTTCCATACTCTAGGTAGGCGGGACGTGATTACATGAGTAAAGTAATATTAGAGGAAAAGGTGGTCATAAATCCACCGCCGAAAAAGCGGTTTATGGAAACCACGCTTGCAAGACTGGCGATTTATACAATTACTAGGTTAATAGCTCTTTTTTTTACCGTCCTTGTCGCTATCTACTTAACTATTCTAATTGCGAATATGGGCGGTGCGATGGATGACATTCGTACGGCAATGATTCGTGAAAATATTTCAATGGCGATTTCGATGGATCCTGAAGCTCGACAACTACCAATGACTGAGCGAAATGCGATGATTGGCGCAGCTGTAGAATTAGAGATACAAAGATTAGGGCTAGATCAACCATTTGCTATCCGTAGTGTCCGCTATTTATCAAACGCAATACTCTTGAATCTAGGTCGAGCAGAATATCTTACCAGTGATACAGGCTCTCGTCAGGTTAGGTTGATCATCCTAGAACGCCTTCCACCTACCCTATTGCTGTTTGCCTCAGCCAATTTTTTGCTCTTTTTTGTTACTTTGTTCTTTGCATTATTTTTATCAAGACGGTATGGTAGCACCTTTGACAAACTAGTGGTAGCTTTAGCTCCCACATCGGCCGCACCGTCCTGGTTTTATGGAATATTTCTGATTCTATTATTTGCTGGTATATGGGGAGTGCTACCCTTTGGGGGCATGGTTGGGGCACCACCACCCTCGACGATGTTAGCGTATGGTCTTAGCGTCTTAAAGCACTTGCTATTGCCGGTGCTCGCTATTACTCTTTCTGCATTATTCTTGCAGATATACTCTTGGCGCACATTTTTTCTGATTTATTCTAGTGAAGACTATGTTGAGATGGCCAAAGCAAAAGGTCTATCTTCATCGACCATTGAACGGCGTTATATTTTACGCCCTACCTTACCGACGATTTTAACTAGTTTCACACTAAGTTTAATATCCATGTGGCTAGGTGGAGTGGTAACGGAGACTATTTTCAACTGGCCTGGTCTGGGCAGCCTGATCTATGCTGCAGCCACCATGCCTGATACTCCTGTGATAGTGGGTTCAGTTGTGATTTATGCCTATTTACTAGCGGCGAGTGTTTTCGTCTTGGATATTATGTATGCCCTAGTTGACCCAAGGGTTAAGGTGGGGGGAGGTAGTCGAGCATGAGTAACGTGAAGAGAGTTTTTCGTAACCTGATCCAATATCCATCGGCATTAGCCGGAATGGTCATTATTGCGCTCTTGATCTTGCTAGCGGTATATGCTGTCGTTTCCATGCCCTATCAGCAAGCCATACGCCTGTGGCGTGGGGCTGATAGTGTCTGGATGGAAAATCCAAGAAATGCCGCACCTGCCTGGTATAATCTATTTCCTCATGTAAATTTGCCGGTGACCAAAATAGTAGACAGTCGGGATAATTCACAGTACAGTACAGTGCAGGCGTTAGGTGGTAAACTGAGTGATGTGGAAATTGTTTTACCTTTTGATTTCGCCTATGATCG
>SKHL01000242.1 GCA_007116995.1 Limnochordia bacterium | reverse complement strand
GATATGGAACCTATAGGGGGTATACGTATGAGTGGTGAAAGTAAGAGACATGAACAGATCGGTGAGAAACTGGAGTTGAAAATAGGAGGTATGACTTGCGCAGCTTGCTCTTCTCGAGTAGAGCGAGTTTTAAATAAGCATGAGGGTGTGTCTAACTGCACAGTCAATCTGGCCACAGAAAAAGCCTCTTTACACTATAATCCTGAAGCCGTATCCCTAGACGAACTCACGAGCATTATTGAAAAAACAGGGTATCAGGTGGTAAATGAGGATAAAATGGCGGAAAACGCAGATCAGAGAAAGTTTGAACTATCTCGCTGGCGGATGCTGTGGGCCTGGGGCTTCACGTTACCCATTATCGTGTGGATGATCTTAGAAATGTTTTGGGGAACTGGCCATGATGGTCATATGTCTCGCCAGGTAAGCATTTATGGTATTGGCATGGTAGTACTAGCTGCACCTGTGGTATTCTGGATTGGATGGGAGACCTTAAAATCTGGGTGGAAGGCTCTTGTAGGCCGTAATCCTAACATGGACTCGTTGATTATGTTAGGAACTCTGGCTGCCTACCTAACGGGTCCCGCTATGTTTGTTACTGCTATTGAAAACTATGCAGGAGTGGCAGCCATGATCATGGCCTTCCATTTAACTGGACGGTTTATCGAAGCTAAGGCGCGCGGCCGCGCTTCGGAAGCCATAAAGAAACTATTGGAACTTGGTGCTAAGACAGCGAGGATACTAGAAAATGGTCAAGAAAAGGAAATATCTGTAGAGCAGTTACAAGTTGGAGATACTATGGTAATTCGGCCAGGTGAGAAGATTCCTACAGATGGAGAGATTCTCAAAGGTATAACCTCTGTTGACGAGTCGATGGCTACGGGAGAATCTATGCCAATTAGCAAGGAGATTGGTGATGAGGTGATTGGCGCTACGATTAATCAGCAAGGAATGATTCAGGTGCGAGTTACCAAGGTGGGAAAAGATACCTTTTTATCGCAAGTAATTAAGTTAGTGGAAGAGTGTCAGGGGTCGAAGGTCCCAATCCAAGAGTTTGCGGATCGTGTCACTAGCTTTTTTGTTCCAGCTGTAATGGGGATCGCTGCACTAACCTTTCTTCTATGGATAATAATGCCGGGGCCTCTGCAGCAAGTATTGATTGCAGCACAGCCATGGCTTCCCTGGGTAAATCCTCATCTCAACCCTGTCACTCTAGCATTTTTTGCAACCATAGCTGTATTAGTTATTGCCTGTCCTTGTGCCCTTGGATTAGCAACACCTACAGCATTGATGGTCGGTAGTGGCTTGGGAGCGGAAAATGGGATTTTGATTCGTAGTGGAGAAGCGATTCAAGTATTAAAAGATGTAAAGGTGGTTGTGTTTGATAAGACTGGAACGATTACTAAGGGCCAACCCGAGGTCACAGAGATTATCGCCCTAGGCAAATTAGAGAAGGACCAGATTCTGCAATATGCTGCGTCTGTTGAAGCTGGCAGTGAGCATCCACTAGCACGAGCGTTTGTCAAGGCTAGTCAAGATCAGGAAATTGAGTTACTTGAATTAGATGATTTTCAATCAGTGACGGGTCAAGGGGTGCAGGCTATTGTAGATGGTAAGAAAGTCTATGTTGGATCTCGCCGTCTAATGGAATCAGCCGGTATTGCAGAAGAATATGAAGAAACCATGCAGGAGTTGGAGTCAGCAGGGAAGACGGCTATGCTTATTGCTCTAAATCAGGAGATTTTGGGTATAGTCGCTGTGGCTGATACAGTAAAAGAGGATTCTGCCTCTGCTATTGCCCAGCTGAAACAGATGGGATTACAAACTGTGATGATAACTGGGGATAACCTCCGTACAGCAAACACGATTGCCACTGAGGTAGGGATTGATCATGTGGTAGCCGAGGTTTTGCCTGAGGGAAAAGTAGCAGAAGTACGTAATTTGCAAGGAGAATTTGGACTGCTAGCTTTTGTCGGTGATGGTATTAATGATGCTCCGGCTCTAACTCAAGCTGATGTGGGAATCGCTATTGGGACAGGAACCGATATCGCCATTGAATCATCGGATGTCACCTTAGTTCGTGGACAGCTATCTACTGTTGTCAGCGCTGTTAGACTGTCGCAAGCTACCTTTCGTAAAATTAGAGAGAACCTATTTTGGGCTTTTGTTTATAATCTAATCGCTATACCGTTAGCAATATTTGGTTTGTTACACCCCGTCATAGCCGAAGTTGCTATGGCCACTAGTTCTATCAGTGTTGTGACGAATGCGAATTTGTTGCGTCGAGTCAAAATTTAAAGGCTGAGAAAAAAGGGTGAGAACGTTCAGGTGCTTGTAGTAGTAGTGAAGTTTACCGCTGCTAACTAGCTTCAGAACGAAACTGGAGTGGGAATAGTTAGGTATGCAATGTTTATTCTAATAGATGAAGATAAATACCGCTCCGTAGCTTAGGTTCAAACCAGGTGGATTTAGGGGGCATAACCTGGTTTTCATCGGCCACATCCATAACTTCATCAATAGACGTTGGATAAAGAGAAAAGGCTACAGCCATACCTTGATGGACTCGTCGTTCCAGTTCGTTTAAGCCACGAATTCCACCAACAAAGGCTATCCGTTGGTCTGTGCGTGGGTCCTTAATGTTTAGCACTGGCCCTAACAGGTTGTCTTGTAATATGGCTACATCTAGTCTTTGAACAGGATCTTCTTCATTCAAAATCCCTGGTTTTGGTGTTAGTTCATACCATTGATTCTCTAGATACATGCCAAACGTACCTTTTTCCTGGGGTTGATAGGGACTTTCAGTCGCAGTTTTCACAGTAAAGAGCTTACTGACCCTGGTAAGAAAAGCATCTTTGGTTAGTCCTGCTAGATCCTGTACTACTCGGTTATAGGACATAATCTGTAACTGATCACAGGGAAATAAAACAGAAAGAAAGTGGTTAAACTCTTCACTACCGTGATAGTTAGGATTCTCTTTACGCCGATTCAATCCCACTTTCAAGGCGGCTGCAGAGCGATGGTGGCCGTCGGCGATGTAGAGATAGGGAACAGTGGCGAATAGGTCGACTAATTTATCTAAAACTGCCAGATTATCAATAATCCAACAGTTATGAATTACCCCATCGTCTGAGGCAAAATGATAAATAGGAGCATGAGTGTGGATCCACTGGGTGAGTGTATCTTCAATTTCCGGTTGAGACCGGTAGGTTTGGAAGATAGGTCCTGTATGGGCGTTAGTTACAGTGATGTGATCGATACGATCCTGCTCCTTAGCCGGACGAGTATTCTCATGTTTTTTGATCACATTATGTAGATAATCATCAATGGATGTACAGCAAACCAGGCCTGTCTGTTTTCGTCCGTCCATGATCTGTTGGTATATATAGAGATAGGATGAATCATCCTGGAGGTAGTATTCATTGTTGATCATTTTATCTAGTATGTCTCGAGCTTTGGCATATACCTTAGTATCGTGGGGATCAATATCACTGTCAAAGTTAATTTCTGCTCGATCAATGCGCAGAAAGGAATGGGGGTTTTGACTAACCATGTCCCGGGCCTCAGCCGTATCCATTACGTCATAGGGTAACGCTGCTATTTGCTCAACTAACTGTTTATCTGGTCGTACTGCGCGAAAAGGTCTTATAATAGCCATGGTATACTCCTTTATTATTTTATATTACGTTATTATAGCACACTCTGTTGGTTAATAAAAGGAGAAAGAAGCATTCCTATCTGAGAAGGGTTTTCGGCCGAACGCAACCAGTGGGATGGGTGGAGGTTGCTCTATGCTTACTCAGATTAGGTCTGGTAGAGGAGTTCTCAGATTCGTGCCATTTTCTAGGGCATAGTTACGAAAATGTTTCGCTTCAGTCAATTATGTTTGAGTAATACCCTAATGGCAGGATTTAACAGACAAGAATCGAAGTAGTGATAGAGGCAAAGCGGGATTAACTGCAGATCGGCAAGGACTAACTTGCTCTCAAACAATATCCTAGTAGTAGAAGAATGAAAAGGAGGAGACTTCGATGAAAAGACCTTATAATTTTAACCCAGGTCCAGCGGCCCTACCGCGTGTCGTTCTAGAGCAGGCCCAGAAGGAGTTCCTAGATTATAATGGGACGGGTGTATCTGTGATGGAATTAAGTCATCGTAGCACAGATTACGAGATGGTCCATAATCAAGCCCAAGAACACCTGAAAGAACTATTAGGGCTATCTGAGGACTATATTGTTTTGTTTCTGCAAGGAGGTGCTAGCCTTCAATTTACCATGGTCCCGATGAATTTTCTTGAACGCGAGAAACTTGGGAATTATATTTTAACTGGGGTTTGGTCAGAAAAGGCCTTAAAAGAAGGTATGCTTTTTGGACGTACCCACATAGGGGGTAGCTCCGATGCCGAGCGATATAGTTTTATACCAAGCATAGATCAAATCACCATAGATGATCAAGACGCCTACGTGCATATCACTTCCAATAACACTATCTATGGAACCCAATGGCAGAGCTTCCCTAGATTTGTCCATGCTCCGTTAATTGCTGATATGTCTAGTGATATCCTAAGTAGACCCATTCCCATAGGAGACTTTGATCTAATTTATGCTGGGGCTCAGAAAAATCTAGGTCCCTCAGGTGTTACGGTAGTTATAATTAAGCAGAATCTATTGGTCAAATCCCAGGAAAACCTAGCAACTATGCTAAACTATCAAACATATTCAGAGAATAACTCTCTATATAATACTCCGCCTACCTTTGGTGTTTACATGTTAGGGTTAGTGCTTGACTGGATTAAGGGCCAAGGAGGATTAGCCGGTCTAGCCCGACAAAATAAGGTGAAAGCCGAACTACTCTATGAGATTATTGATGCGAGTGACGGATTCTACAAAGGTCATGCACGAGTAGATAGCCGCTCCCACATGAATGTGACATTCACCCTGCCATCAGAAGACTTAACATCACAGTTTCTGACCCAAGCTAAGGAAGAAGGCTTTCTAGGCTTGGCTGGACATAGGTTGGTAGGTGGGTGTCGTGCATCTATTTATAATGCGGTGCCCTTTGAAGCGTGTGAAGCTCTAGCCCGTTTTATGAGTATATTTCGCAACAACCATTAGTCTCGTAAAATCGGAAGGAATTACCGTCAATTATGGGGTAATCAGAAAGACTTCAATCACTAGCAACCTCAAGCTTTTTATCTAACTAAAAGGAGCCAGCAAATGGCCCCTTTTAGTTAGAATCAATGGTGGCACTGAAATCCGCACTTAGGTCCACAGGGACTAGGGTTGGTAGCGCAGGGTTCTTTTCCGGTAGACTTGTTAAACATCATAGTACGGAAAGCTTGTGTGGTCTGTTTAGATTGGCAGCTAGGACATGGAGGTTTTTCTCCTTGTGCTTTTTGAGCCAGGCTGATGCGAGCCTCGAATTTGTTGTCACAATCTTGGCAGTGAAAGTCATAATTAGGTATGATATGTTCCTCCTTTAGAAGTTCTGATATATACACGGTACAAAAGAACGAAAAGATTGTCAAGGATTAGTTAAAACTCCTAAATAGGAGGTTCTAGTACTAAGCGCATATCTTTATGGGGAATCCCAGCATCATCATAGATGCCCCCCTCGACCACGAATCCCGCTTTCTCATAGAAGGCAATAGCATGGGTTTGCGAGCTAAGATAAGCCTCGGTCAGATTGAGTTTCCTGCAGTGAGAGACTATCTCCTGGAGTAGAGCTAAACCTACACCTGTGCCTCTGTAGTCCTTTTGAACTGCCATACGACCAATCTTTCCTTTAGGTCCGATTAGGATTAAACGACCGGTTCCCACCATTTTTCTTCCAAGGAAAGCACCAAAATGAGTGGATGTATCATCGTACTGATCTCGTTCTTCCTCTACGGGTACCTTCTGTTCGTCCACAAAGACTGTTAGACGTATGGCTAGAGCCTGAGTAAATTCCTCTTTTGATAATACTCGACAGGTTACGTTCATCGCTTCACTCCTTGCATTTGGTTATTTAACGCCATGGGGATCAACCCTTTATTCGACTTTTTAAACCTAGTTCCTGCTGGAGAGGGAATGTAAATACGGCAGATGTCATTTTTTAATTAGAAAGCGGTCTGTAAATAATAGAATTTATCTGTTACAGCTAGTTTGGGAGGGATTCGAGTGGATAAAGTAGTTGTGGAGAGTTTTACAATGGATCACAGAAAGGTGAAGGCACCTTTTATTAGTAAGTGTGGACAGACTGAGACACCGAAGGGAGACGTAATTACCAAGTTTGATTTACGCTTTACACAACCGAACGAGGATATTATGCCCTCAGGTGCGGTACATGCCTTAGAGCATCTGTTGGCTGGCTTTCTCAGAGAAGAGCTGACTGATATTGTTGATCTATCACCAATGGGCTGTCGCACTGGGTTTTACCTGATTAAGATTGGTGATGCTGACGAAGCTGATGTAGTACAAGGGTTAATTGACAGTCTAAGAAAGGTTCTCCTTGTAGAGGAAGTGCCTGCAGCTAATCCAGTACAATGTGGTAATTATCGGGATATGTCGCTCATTCGAGCGAAGGAATATGCCAAGCAGGTAATTGACGGCTTACAGGAAAACAGTTGATTTTTCCAGGCAGGTACTTGATAATATCTAAAGCCTTTATTTGCACTGAGCGTATCCTCTTGTATTTCTAGATGATGTACAGATTAGCAGTGGAACATTTGATGCTAATGAGCAACCAATTAATATATCAGGTGATTTAACTCAAACGAATGGGCTTATCTTAATAAATGGGGGCACACTACAGGTAGCTGGTAATGTAATCCAACAGCGGGGTACGATCAACATAGATGGTGGTAGCCTTTTGATCCAGGGTGATTATCACATCCAGGATCTAGATATACCATCGAATAGTTATGTTATTTTACAGATGGACAATGTTGAGGATTATGTGCTTGGCGGAATCTGGCCTAGTGACTTGAACCTCTATCAAAGCTGGACACTACAGCACGATCTGACTGTATATGGTAGTCTAACAGTGGTTAGTGGAACCTTTAACGAAAATGGATATACAGTAACGCAAAATCCTTAACCCGCTCAATAGTGGTCTAAGTTAGGTAGTTGATTCTCATATACCGTCCCATGTCGTCGAACTTTGATTTACATTGATTTGTTGTGTCGTCCAATAATATTCGACGACATGGGGAGTCTTCGTCAGAAGACTATGGAACGAAAGAACTATGTGTTTTTTTATTATTCAAGTACTTGACAATAGCTAAAAGTGTGATATGATGTGAATTAGTATTACATCGAAATTCAATGACAGGAAAGAGTAAATAAGTCATCAAGGTATAGCGAGCTGGGGATGGTGGAAGCCTGGACTGGAGTGCTTATTGAATGGTTCCTAGAGAAGCAATACGAAATCAGGATCTCTGATAGTAGTATTTGCCGTGTTTCTCACGTTACAGGGATAGGATATCGAGCTAGTTATCTTTCTGTATCCGAAAAAGTGAGATGGTTTTTATACTGTCTAACATAGGTGGCAACGCGGAGCAACACTTCGTCCTAGAATATAGGATTGAAGTGTTTTTTATTTAATGAACTCTGTCGGGCTGACGATGTTGAATGGTAAGAAACTATCTAACATGGGTGGTACCGCGGAATATCGACATTTCGTCCCTGTTTTGGGATGAGGTGTCTTTTTTCTTTATCCAAATCAGAAAGTATAAATTGCTCTATCCCTAAGAGAAGGGCATATTGCCCTTTGAGAGACTTATTCTTCGCTAGAAGACTATCGAATGAAAGGGACTATATGTTTTCTAAATCTAAAGAAGAGGTGAGATTAGTGATTAGTCCGAGCAGAGCAGAGTTTAGCCAGTTAGCCAAATCCAGAAAGTATGTTCCTGTTACACTTGAGATGCAAGGTGATTTAGAAACTCCCATCAATCTATTTATGAAGTTAGCGAAACAGCCAAACTCCTATTTATTAGAAAGCGTTGAAGGTGGTGAAAAATGGGCCCGTTACTCCTATATCGGTCGCAATCCAATTGCCACCATTCAAGCCTGGGGAAACAAGGTCTCCATCACAGATCGCGATGGAACCATCAGCGAACAAACAGGGGATTCTCTAGCAATTATTAAGGAATATCTAGCACGGTATCAAGTAGTTGAGGTTCCGGGATTACCAGATTTTTTTGGAGGGGCTGTAGGGTATATTGGCTATGATACCATTCGCAATTATGAACGGCTTCCTAATGAAAATGCAGATACCCTGGAAATGCCCGATATTCATTTGCTCGTGAGTGATGAAGTAATAGTCTATGACCATCTCCGGCAGACTATCCAGTTGATTGCCTTAAGTGCTCCAAGATGTGATGAAGAATTAGCCTATCAGCAGATCTGTGCTCGTCTAACAGCCCTGCGAGAAGAAATACGGCAGGCCAAGATACCCGATTTCGAAGTCATAGATAAACCGAAGGCGCGAACGGACGGCTATAGCAGTACAGAGACCAAGCACAGCTATATGGAGAAGGTAAAACAGGTCAAAGACTATATTAAGCAGGGTGATGTATTTCAAGTTGTTTTATCCCAACGTCTATCAGTAGAAACCACCATTGATCCATTATCTGTCTATCGAAGTTTACGCACCCTGAATCCATCGCCCTATCTATTTTTTATTGACTATGGAGATTGCCAGTTAGTTGGGGCATCACCTGAGTTGTTGGTCAAGGTCAAGAGAGATAGAGTGGAAACTTGCCCGATTGCGGGTACACGGTCTAGAGGAGCTAATCCCATAGAGGATCAGGCTCTTGCGCAAGAGTTATTAGCAGATGAGAAAGAGCGAGCTGAACACCTAATGCTAGTGGATCTAGGCCGCAATGATTTAGGCAAGATTTCGCAGTTTGGAACTGTGGAAACGAAAAATCTGATGCATATTGAAAAATACTCCCATGTGATGCACATCGTTACCAACGTTGTTGGGACCTTAAGACCGGATCAGTCTATGTATACAGCACTACAAGCTTGTTTGCCGGCAGGGACTGTCTCTGGAGCCCCAAAGGTGAGGGCGATGGAGATTATTGATGAGATGGAAACAGAAAAAAGAGGAGTATATGCTGGCGCAGTGGGGTATTTAGGCTTTAATGGAAATATGGATGTGTGTATCACCATTCGTACATTTGTCTTTAAGGATGGCATAGCCCATGTACAGGCAGGTGCAGGTGTGGTAGCAGATTCTAACCCAGAGAGTGAGTATGAGGAAACATTAAGAAAAGCAAGGGCGTTATTAGAAGCCCTAAGACGAGCTGAGCAGGGAAATGCAGAGGAGGAGTTAGCATGATTGTGATTATTGATAACTATGATTCATTCACCTATAATCTGTACCAATATCTAGGTGAAATGGACCCTGATGTAACAGTTTTCCGTAATGATGAGATTAGTATAGCTGAATTAAAAAAAATGTCTATAGATAGGTTTGTAATCTCACCGGGACCTGGGTATCCCAAGGATGCAGGAATTTCTATTGAGGTGATTCGTGCCTTTGGTGAGCAAACTCCCATCTTAGGTGTATGTTTAGGCCACCAAGCAATCGCGGAAGCGTTTGGTGGGACCGTGTTAGAGGCCAATCAAGTCGTGCATGGAAAAGCATCATTAATAGAGCATAATGGTCAAGGAATTTTCCG
>SKHL01000112.1 GCA_007116995.1 Limnochordia bacterium | reverse complement strand
CTGAACTTGTTATTTCCTGTCCATTATTTGACAAGAGCTTTGTAACTCATTTGAGTTACGATGCACTTTCTGCTGTTTAGTTTTCAAAGTCCATTGATTTCTGCCTAGCAGAAATCGTAGAAAATATAGTGCTCTATTTGGACACCATATTTTGTCAACCACCGTAGCAGCGACAATAATTATCTTACCATGCTTGTTCGTTTATGTCAACTAGAATTTTTTCAAGCGGTTAAGCGTGAATTTATTTCATGCCTAGGAAACGAACAGACTGTACACCGCTTTCGTGTGGCGACATTTACATATACTATCAGCTTCCACTCTCTTTGTCAACATAAATATTAGACGAGCTTTTTGACACTGATTCACATGTGATAATGTCTCATTAGAAGACAGGGGAAAATGTCTCAAGTTAAAGAAAGACTCTGCTTTATTCGCACCGGAGGAAACACTCTTGGGCAAAGCACGCCTCCTGATCGAGTTAGAGCTAACAGGTGTGACCACCCTAGAGCAGGCCACTGAATCCTGTTAGAAAAACAACCCTATCATCTTGGACTGCTTTTGGTAGTTGATTCAGCTTAAAAACTCTGTTAGAATAGTAAAAGAAACGTACAGCCGTATTTGCCATGTTTGTCCTTGTCCCCCTTTCTTGTTGCTGATAAATAAAGAATTCTAGAGTAACAAAAACATTCTCCTTCTAACTATAAAAAGTCTATATCGCATGAATATAGTATCAGAATTTTGGGAAGATTTACTCCAGAAGTCCTGTTAGATTAAATTAAGATACTCATTTTGACAGGGAACACGGACAGTATAATCGAATTATACTTATAATAGTTAATACATCAGAAGGAGGTTGCTTATGAAGATCTCTAGAGACACTAACCCGAGTAACGAGGAGTGGCGAAAACTATTTGCCGTTGCCGCTGAGTTTAAAAAGACTGCTTGCTGGGACTGGATGTATGAAGATGATATCTTCGCAGTAGAAGATCCAGAGACGGGCGGGTTCGCATATTGCTGCATTATGGGCAACGCTGGGGAACATTATGCAATTGCTGGATATTTGGGTTCCGAAGGCCTTGAGGGCATTTCTTCCATGCTCTACGACGAGGATGAAGAATCATCCTCTGACTTAATGTTTGTTCAAAAATGCCTGATGTGTTCCTTTGTGGATCGTGATGAGTTAGCAAAAGAAGATTACCAGCTTATCAAAGACTTGAAGCTGAGATTTCGTGGTCGGAATGCATGGCCCCAATTCCGGGATTTCTATCCAGGGCTCTTTCCATGGTTTCTAACAGGTCAGCAATGCCGTTTTCTCACCCATATCATAACTCAGGCACTATACGTCGCTAACCAATGTAGGGAAGATAAGAGCTTGATTAAGCCTAATGACCTAGGTACCTATTTTGCTAGAATATGCGATCCCACGTCAAACGAAGCATTAAACTGGAACAATGCCCATATTAAACCAGAACAGTACGATCCTGAATATGTGTCATTTAAACTCTCCGATGAAGTATTAGCTAAACGCCTCTACTTAACTAAAAAATCAAGAAACTATATCGTAGAAGCTGATACATTCTACATGCCTACTTTAGTCGAAGAGCAACCAAGACCTTTCTATCCCAAAATCTGTTTACTCGCAGATCAATCCAGTGGATTGATCATCTCTTATACAGTGATATCAGATATTGAAACTGATGGATTTCAATGTATTGAAGCGCTTACTACCATGATTTCCGAAGGAAATAGAAAACCTACAAAAATTTTAGTCTCCCGAGAAGAAACCTATTTTCTGTTTAAAGACATATGCACACAGATTGGCATTGTTCTAGAGTTTGTTGATTATCTCTATGCAATTGAAGAGGCTCGAACTGGAATGTTTATGGATGACTAAAGCAGTCTTGTTGATTGAGATCTCCCCATAGCTAAAGCCTAGTCCTAATATACACTTAATACAGGGGTAGAAACCCGATAAAATAGCTGTTCAACGTCCCAATGATATCAGACTCCAGGATGGATAAGGAAACCAAGCTAGCATGTAAGTAATCGAACGCAAAGAAAACAATCTGTTCACTACGAACATCCCGTCATGGCTGCACTTATATCCCAAAGAAGCTTGGCATCGTCTAGATTGTATGACCGCTTTGATGATGGCACGGCTCGTTTTCGATAAAAGTACCCTCCAGTCACTCCCCTGACATCATCTGAAGTAGCTAGGTAGATTGATGTTTCCGCACCCTTATCCGGTTTTTGAAAGAATGGTTTTAGAATACCTGTAATAAATGTGCCGAATCCTGTCTCCCTGTTAATGCCCATATTGGTGGCTACAGCACCAGGATGCAGACAATTGGCACATAAACCCATCTCTGCGTAACGTCTTGACAACTCATAGGTAAATAGAATATTAGCCAACTTAGATTGGGCATACGCACGAAAAACAGAATACCTTTTTTCTAAATGGAGATCGTCAAAATGTATCCTGCCAATTCTGTGGGCACCAGAAGAAACATTGATAATCCTAGCT
>SKHL01000081.1 GCA_007116995.1 Limnochordia bacterium | reverse complement strand
TATTAGCAAAAAATAAAGTGGGATTAAAGAACTTATATAAATTAGTATCAATTTCCCATCTGAAGCACTTCTACCGTAGACCGAGAATTCCCCGCAAGCTTTTGAGTGAATACAGAGATGGTTTAATTATAGGATCCGCATGTGAAGCGGGTGAGTTATATCAAGCTGTGATGCGCCAAGCAGATAATATTCTTGAGATAGCCGCATTTTATGATTATCTTGAAATCCAACCCTTAGGGAATAATGATTTCTTAATCGGTACTGAGTATGTTCGCTCAGTAGATGACCTAAAGCGAATTAATCAGCAAATTCTCAGTGTAGGTCAGACTCTAAATAGACCTGTCGTCGCTACTGGCGATGTGCATTTTCTCCGACCGGAAGATGGACTATACCGCAAGATTCTCTTAATTGGGCAAGGCTTTGAAGACGCTGAGCATCAAGCACCCTTATACTTTCGTACAACAGCGGAAATGCTCAAAGAATTCGAGTACCTAGAATCCACTCAAGCTGAGGAAGTGGTGATTACAAACCCAAACAAAATTGCCGGCGAAATTGACGACCTTATTCCTGTACCGGAAGGCTTGCACCCTCCGATAATTCCCGAGGCTGCGGACCGATTACGAGAAATGAGTTACAATACAGCGCGAAGTGTGTATGGCAATGAACTGCCCCAAATTGTTGCGGATAGATTAGAAAAGGAGCTTAATTCAATTATCGGTAATGGATATGCCTCCTTGTACTATACAGCACATAAATTAGTTAAGAAGTCGATGGATGATGGATATCTCGTGGGATCTAGAGGGTCTGTTGGATCGTCTTTTGTAGCCACTATGTGCGGTATTACTGAAGTGAATCCACTTCCTCCTCACTATGTATGTAGCGGTTGCCGGTGGAGTAAGTTCATTGCTGATGGTTCAGTAGGAACGGGGGTAGACTTACCTGATGTGGATTGCCCTGATTGTGGCCAAAAAGCCATTAAACTAGGATATGATATCCCTTTTGAAGTATTCATGGGCTTTCATGGAGATAAAGTTCCCGATATCGACCTTAACTTTAGTGGAGAATATCAAGCTACAATTAACCGGTACACGGAAGAGTTATTTGGCAGTGATTATGTATATCGAGCTGGGACGATTGGTACTTTAGCCGATAAGACCGCCTATGGATTTGTCAAAAAATATCTTGAACAAATGAGGGAAACCAGACGAAACGCAGAAGTTAATCGTATGCTTAAGAGGATTACGGGTGTTCGCCGAACTACAGGCCAACATCCGGGTGGGATGATAGTCGTTCCTTCTGATATGGATATCTATGACTTTACACCAGTACAGTATCCCGCAAACGACTCAACTAGCGGCATTGTCACTACTCATTTTGAGTTTAAAGCTATCCATGACAGTTTGGTTAAGCTAGATAATCTTGGTCATGATAATCCCACAATCATTCGTATGCTAGAGGATATTACAGGAATGTCCGGTAAAGAAATACCCTTAGATGATCCAGCGACCATGAGTCTCTTTACATCGACGACAGCTCTAGGTGTAACTCCTGAGCAGATTGGTTCCACTGTGGGTACACTAGGGATTCCAGAATTTGGTACTCACTTTACTAGACAGATGCTCGTTGAAACACAACCTAAAACGTTTGCAGAATTAGTATCCATTAGCGGACTCTCCCATGGCACAAATGTTTGGACTAATAATGCCCAAGAGTTAATTAAAGATAAAGTCACGGATTTTACTAATGTAATCGCCTGTCGTGACGACATCATGGTCTATCTGATCTATAGAGGACTACAGACCGGTGACGCATTTCGCATTATGGAACAGGTACGGAAGGGAAAAGGCCTGCAGAGTGAAGATGTAACCCTTATGAAAAATCAGGGAGTACCGGATTGGTATATTGATTCCTGCAACAAAATTAAGTACATGTTTCCGAAAGCTCATGCTGTTGCCTACGTGATGATGGCATTCCGAATTGCCTATGCTAAGGTTCATTTTCCAGTAGCCTTCTATGCAACCTATTTCTCTATGAAAGTAGAAGATTTCAACGCTGCCCTGATTATTCATGGAGAAGAATCAGTACGCCAAGGCATGACTGCTATCTTAAGTAAGGGCAATGAAGCTACCGCTAAGGAAAAAGCTGTTATTACCATTTTGGAAGTCGTGCTTGAAGCTATGTGCCGGAAGATTCAATTTCTACCAGTTGATCTCTATGCATCAGATCATCGTCGTTTTCGAATTGTTGACGGGAAGCTGTTACCTCCCTTAGCTGCGTTAGAGGGCATCGGAGTTAATGCATCTTTAAGTATTGTAGAGGCGAGGACGGGTGGAGAGTTTACTTCCATTGCAGACCTACGGACACGAGGAAATCTGTCCAAAAAAGTAATAGAAGTGCTTCGAGAGAATCATTGTTTAGCTGGTATGTCCGAAACCAATCAGCTTAGTCTATTCTAACCATCGTCCTAGCCGCCCTTTAGGATAAAGGAAAAGATCAAATCTCTGTTGCCAGTAGGATCCAGATAT
>SKHL01000157.1 GCA_007116995.1 Limnochordia bacterium | reverse complement strand
ACAGTAACTAAGTTAACAATATGTGTAAAGACAAATTGGCTTGTACAAGGGCCTCTCTGTCTGGGGTGAATGTCGTAAAACTCATAACATAGAGCGTTATACTGTGAAGAAAAAACATTATGCATAAGGAGTGGGCCAGCATGGACAATCTAGACGCTTACATAAAATTAATACAACACCCCGTATTCTCCATTGAACAAGTGGAACAATTGGTAGGCAAGCGCTCCACAGCGTACGCCCTACTAACGAGACTAATCAATAAGGGCGTAGTAGTAAAAATTCGCGGTGGACTTTATTCTCCCATTAATCTAGTAACTAAAGAGATCACAGCGTCTCCCTATCAGATTGCTTGTGCAGTTGCAGATAATGCGTTTCTTTGTCAAGCCACAGCCATGGCCTACCATGGGATCCAACCTAGACCGCTACTAGAATTGCAGATAGCTGCTGACTCACGATTTAACCCGTTTAGCTTTGATGGGAAGCTATACAAACAAATCACTATCCAGGGACGTTTTGGCTTGATTGCCTCCGATAAAGAACAAGGTGTTAGAACCACCGACTTAAAAAAGACATTTTTAACAGCTTCCAATGGTGCGTTTATCCAATCTTGGCGCCTAGTAGTTCCCGAGAGGGTAGTACGTTCATAGCATGGGATAGGCTTGGGGCTGGCAATCGTGATGGTTAGTAATTATTCAAGAATCCGCAACACAATTCGCGGAGGGGGAGTCAGGGTGTATGGCAACGAGAATAGGGATCGTGTTGTCTGTTCTGGCTGCGGTTCTATGGTATAGCCTCGGTGATATTCGCCTCGTGTCACTGTCGCTTGCGGTGGCGCTTATCCAGTTTGTGTTTAGTATAGCTATCGTCTGAATTGCAGTGGATCCAGAAACAAGGAAGCTAAAAGACACGGTACATAGAATGGAGCAACAGGGTGCCACGCACGAAGAAATTGAGGAATCTGTGGAGGATGAACACAAACACCACGAGGGAGGCATTGAGACTGATTATGACTCGGTGCCGTTTTGGATTCCGTTAATCGTCCAGTTAGGTAATGTTGCCAGCTTAATACTATTTATCTCTGGACTTGTTCACAGGTTTTGACGAAGAAAGCCGGTGTCTTGATGCAAAGATTGCATATCGTCGATGACATTATCGCCTGTCCAAAGCACAAACTGATACAATAGGTTATTCGTTAAGTTAATCCAGCGTCTTGAGTAAGTAGGGTGAGCGTAGGAAGTAGTAGAACTAGTAGATGTTTAGGCCGTTAGCTTTGTAGAATAAAGGAGCTTAGATAATGTATGAACTAGAAGAACGGCTTGTAAAACGGCCTGCTTGGCGGGATAGCAGCAAGAAGACAACGCTCTAAAAAGAGATGAGGCAGCCGGGGTAGGATATTATTTTGTTTGGCGCAGGAAAATGAACTAACGAGTGTCCATAAAGGGACTCTATTTCGTTTTCTTTGACAAACACAAATAAATGTGCTATCCTGTGCACAGTAGTTTCACTTTAGGAGCGATAAAAAATGAAAAAAAGAGCAGGGAATTACAAGCGTAATCTATCAGGTGATCTTGAATATAAGTCCTTTTGTCCAAGCCCCTTACCGCCAGATCCACCTGTTGAACTTGGCGAAGATATTGCCTTTCTACTTGCTAAGGCCAGTTGGAGTATTGGGGTGTTAGAAGGCGTTTCGCAACAGGTGCCGGATATTGACTTGTTTGTTTCCATGTATGTAAGAAAAGAAGCATTGTTGTCATCGCAGATAGAGGGTACCCAAGCGACACTGGATGATATTCTGGATCCTAATATTGAAGAGAATACCAATCGCCACGTGGGTGATGTTGTTAATTATGTGAAAGCCTCTCAATATGCCAAAGATCGGTTGGAAGAGCTCCCTATATCGAATCGCCTTTTTAGAGAAATCCATGGAACGCTAATGCAGGATGTACGCGGCGAGGAACAAAATCCAGGTGAATTTAGACGAAGTCAAAACTGGATCGGCCCCCAAGGTAGTACATTAAAGAACGCACGATACATTCCACCGAACCCACAGGATATGATCGAAGCCATGTCAGATTTAGAAAAATTTCTCCACGCGGACGATGACCTAGATCCTTTGGTTAAAATCGGATTGGCGCATTACCAGTTTGAGACAATCCACCCTTTCTTGGATGGGAATGGAAGGGTAGGACGGCTTCTCATCTCGCTTTTTCTTCGCGAAAGAAAAATTCTAAGTCATGAAACCTTATATATATCCTATTTCCTGAAGCGAAATAGAATTGAGTATTACGATAGGTTGATGGAAGTTAGAATGAAGGGCAACTTTGAGCAGTGGGTTCGGTTTTTCCTTTTAGCGATCTACGAATCGGCGGAAGATGCAGTTCAAACCATAGATGCTCTTGTTGCGCTTCATAAGAAGAACGATGCAGCATTAGAGAAGAAAGGGAAAGCCGCTCAAACCATTCGCAAAGTGTTCAAGTATCTAGAGAGCAATCCCATTATCGATATCAAAAAGACCAGCACAGATCTGGGGATATCATTCAATGCGGTATCCAATGCTGTAAAGTATCTTACCGAGCTTGGAATTCTAAGACAAACTGAAAGCGGACAAAGAAATAGGGTTTTTTCGTATGAAGAGTATTTGCAGATATTGAGGAAAGACACCTGACAATAAAGTTGCTGGAGGAGCATCCATCCGAGTGGGTGCTCTTTTCATGCTAAAACTCCATAAAACCCTTGCTATTACCTGGGCTTAGAGGGAATATGTAAGTACCAAAAAAGCACAGGAGGAATGGAGCATGGACCGAAAAGAACTGATTCAAACCCTAGGCGAGTTCCTAGGAGCAACACCTAAGTATCTAGGTGTTCCCAGTTTTGCTTACGAGATAGTTACATGTAGGAGTAATGAACACCTTTATTGACCTAATAGAACCAACTCCAAGAACGGGTAGTGTTATCCCCACTGATACCATCGTGGCCAGTTTGAAAGCGTACTGGGAAGAAAGAACTAGTAATAGTGATTTTGTGAATGCGTTGTTCCATGGCTTGAAGGAATTCACCTCACGCTGGATTTGTCTCTTTCTCACGCTTTGACAAGTGATACTGATACTTGTACAGGATCTTTAGAGATTGCCTATCACTCATACCTGCTTTGTAAAGATAGAAGATAAGCTCGTACATTTTATGGCATGAACATTGTCTAGACCTGTGCACTACGAATGGCAAGATTTCTGGATTGGAGAATTAATATCAAGGATCACTAAATATGGTGAGAGTACAATAAAATAAGTCTGGAAATAATACCTAAAGAAGCATTGGAAAGGTGGAAAAAACTATGCCGGAATACTTTGTCTATCCCATATATACGGCTGCAATAGCACTTGCCGTAATTGCTGTGGTACCGAAGGAAGAAATTAGACGGTTAGGGGTCTATGCCATTACTTTTGGAGGATTTGCGAGTGTTGTCGTTTTATTAATCTTTGGTGGGTTGTTTAACATTGTAGAATGGCGTAATTTTGCCCCATTCGGATTTGGCTCAATCGCTTTCTTCCCACCGATTGCTTGGACCAACTATTTCATAATGTTCTTCTACTTTCTCCCGGAGAGAAAGCCTTGGTTATATTTGTTTGTACTCTTTGCAGCGGCATACAGCACATTATTCTCAAATGTGCTCATGAATCTAGAGATTCTTGCTTGGTACCAAGGCAGGGTATTGCTCCCGTTTTTCATCTACATTTCCTGGTTTTCTATAATCACATGGGCATACTTGAAAAGCAACTCGCCCGATAAGGACCGAGATAAGCGCAAACAACATTAATGAAGTTGTGCATATACTCGACAAATAACCCTAGTCAATCCATTTTCTGTCTCCAAAATAAAAACAAGCCTGTTCTCTTCATAAATTCGTTTTTAGCTATTTTAGACTTAAGTTGGGTTAACCGATTTGATTGCACGAAGAAAATCGACCCAATTTTCGACCCGAATACAAACTTATAAAATTACTTCCTTGTAACTGTAGGGCCAATTACGGACCTAGGTATTCCATACCCACCAGCTCAGCAATATGATGGATAGGGTTATTTCTCGTTTCTAAGAGAACGGAACCCCTTGTCATTCACGACGACTTAGTACATGGGGTAGACCTCTGCTAGCAGGAATTAACGTATAGGCGGTGAATTATCTAGTAACGGGAACAACCGAAGAAAAGGGAAATTGGCATGGTCAAAGCAGAACTCCCAGCCTCCGGAAGTAGGGTTCCCAGGCAGCAAAGGAGTTGACGATACAGTTGAAGCGGTTTTTATACGGATATACAGTGGTCATAATTCTTGCTATTTGCCTGGCGGGGTGTGTAAACACGGGACCAGTCTATGAAGTTTCGGGAGTTGTCACATACAAAAACCATGATCTAGGTATTGCGGATGTTACCATTTATTACGAAGGTGAGAAAACAGGTACAGCTACCACTCGTCATGATGGTAGTTATACGCTCCGGAATTTGAGGGGACCCAAAGTAATTAGGGCAAAAAAAGCGGAATGGAGCTTTGAAACCACCCATCCAGTGACTACAAGTTCGGAGAACATTGACTTTGTAGGAACCTATGATCACAATAGCACTGCCTATCTATTAGGTACTGTAAACACTACCCATAATTTTCCTAATTCTGCTCTAGATCCAAAATCCAATGAGGAAAACACACGGCCTAAGCGTCCCTTTACCATTAGTTCATTACAACAAGCCTCTAGTGAAGATAATGAGGATGAGGTTGTGATAGTCTTTCATTCGAGCACAACCTCATCCCAGCAGCACCAAGTATTGGCCAGTTTAGGAATGAAGATACTGGATCAAGCGCAGGTAATTAATGCATATCTAGTAAGGTTGCCCCATCAAACAGCAGAGCATATGATTACAGGATTTTCAACTGGCATACGGTATGTCGAGAAAAATCAGGTGATGCAGCCGTTTGCACTGAAGTCTCCCAACGACCCATTATATGGATCGCAGTGGCATTTGCCGTTAATTCGGCTACCCCAAGCCTGGGCACAAACAACAGGAGAGAAATCGGTACGAATTGCTGTGCTGGATACAGGTGTTGATCTGAAGCATCCCGATTTACTAGCCAATTTAGACACAGACTATGCCTATAATTTTGTCGATGATAATGATGATGTCCAGGATCTGAGTGGTCATGGAACCCATGTAGCTGGCATTCTAGGCGCCGTATCCAACAATAGTCAAGGCATAGCCGGTGTGATGTGGGATGTCAGCATCCTTCCTATCAAGGTTATGAATGAAAATGGGGGAACAAGCTGGGATGTTACCCAGGGGATTCTTTATGCTGCCGGGCTTCTCAATCAACCAGGGGAAGAACCATATAACCCATCTCCAGCTGCCATTATTAATTTATCCTTAGGAGGCCGAAAAACTCAGCATATGCAGGATGCGGTTAACTCTGCTACAGCTGCTGGGGTAGTGCTGGTGTCTGCTGCGGGTAATGATAGCTCGCCAGAAGTATTGTACCCAGCTGCGTTTTCCGACGTAATCGCGGTGGGTGCTGTTGACTATAATTACCCCAATAAGCCTAACCTGGCCCCTTACTCAAACTATGGCACTGATATAGATCTGGTTGCTCCGGGAGGTGATCTTGGGGTAGATAGTGATCGAGACGGTGACAAAGATGGGATACTCAGTACCAGACCTGATGGCCAATACGCATTTATGCAAGGTACATCGATGGCAGCCCCCCAGGTATCTGGAATAATCGGATTGATGTTAGCTTCCAACATACCGTTCTATCAAGTGCGTGAAATATTGCAGCAGACTAGTATGCCCCTTGGTGAAGACGGAGATCTATACTATGGTCATGGTTTAATTAACGCTTATTGGGCTATTAATCAAGTAGATAAGGTTCGTGTACTTGTGGGAACAAGAGTCGGTGACGAGATTGATGCTGTTGCTGAAACCCAGCTTGACCTGGACTGCAGTGAGTATCACCTTTCTGCAATACCGCCTGGAAATCATCAAGTATTTGCTTGGATTGACGTACGGAATAACAACATAATAGAGCCCGGAGATTACTTTGCTGAGTTAGGGATGTTGGAGTTTCAAGCGAACGAGGTATACTCAGTTAGCGGTGTAATAGTTGAGATTGACTAATAGATGTTAAATCTGCTATTTATCGGCAGAATAGGTCCTGCAATTACCATAAGGAAGACCATATCTAACCTGGAAAACAGGAATGTTGAAGAAAAACTGAGGAGGCTTACTATGAACATGCCGGTGGAAATCGAAAGACTTCTGAAAACGGAGAACTTCTGTTTCTTGGCGACCAGTTACCAGGATTGCCCCCATGTATGCCTGATGAACTTTACCTATCTAGCAGATGAGGAACTGATAATTCTAAGCAGCCGGGAAGATACGACAAAAGTGAATCACATCAAAAAAAATCCAGATGTGTCTCTTTTGCTCTACAGCCTGGGAGGTAGCGGAGAAATGCATATCATTTGCACGCCTGATGGCATGGCGACGTTGGTTAGACCTGAAAGTGAAACACATTACCGTGATTATCATTACAAGAAACATCCTCATATGGGTACGTTTATTATGGGTAAAAACATTTCTATGGTTACAGTCCGTATTAAACATGCAGTACTATCAGATGTGGAAGATAAAGTGCGTACCTGGACGGATTCCTCAGTCTAAGTGGAGGGATAAGCACTTAGAATCAGGCGATGGAAGCTGGTGCAGGAAGTGCTGCAGCTAAGGTGCAAAGCTAGATAGATTATTTCCTGCTTGTTCTGTACAATGAAGGATAATAGAACATGGAGCATATCTTGAGGAGGAGAACAGTGAGAAAAGGGCATAGCGAAACAGCTGTAACAGTCGAATTCGACCGGGATGTGGATCAGCTTTGTTATACCGCTAAGATCCTGAAAGAAGCACTTCAGGACTGCAAAACAGAAGATCACCATTATACTATACGACTTATTAGATGGGACAAGTATAGCAACAATGAATCATTAGTTAGCGAAGGGTATCGAATATCTAGGGTTGAAACTCATGATGACACGGAGATTAATATTATTGGTGCAGACACCACCGGAGCAATGTATGGCGGGTTTGATGTTGCATTTCAGATCAGACAAGATCGAAGTCTGGCTGGAATCAGCGAAGTGATTCGCAATCCTCACATAAAAAAAAGGGGTATCAAGTTTAACGTTCCCCTCGATGCTAGAACACCAAGCTACTCTGATGCTGGAGATGCGGCAAACGAAAATAGGATAAATATGTGGGACTTAGACTTCTGGAGAAAGTTTCTTGATGAAATGGCTCTTAATAAGTATAACACCTTATCCCTTTGGAATCTTCATCCGTTTCCATCCTTGGTTAGGGTGCCCGACTATCCAGATATAGCGCTTGACGATATAATGCAAAGCACCGTGGCTGTAGAGTCTGATGTACAAGGCAGACAGATGTCCAATCCCCACACCTTAGCTAATCTCAGAATCATAAAACGAATGAGTATAGATGAGAAAATCGCTTTTTGGCGCCAGGTGATGGCCCATGCAGATAATCGAGGGATTGAGGTCCTTATTTTTACCTGGAACATCTTTACCTATGGAACAGAAGGAAACAACTATGGTATTACCTGTGATCAGACCAATGATATTACCATTGATTATTTTCGTAAGAGTGTGGCCGCGCTATTTGAGACCTATCCTTTATTGGCTGGAATTGGAATTACTGCTGGGGAGAACATGGATAACGATGTTGGTCAAAGCTATGCCAATGAGCCCTGGTTAATGAAAACCTATGGAAAAGGTATTTGTGATGTGCTAGAAAAACAGCCTAACCGAAAAATTCGTTTGATCCATCGAGCCCATCAGACAGCAAAGGATTCTATTAACACAGCTTTTTCCCAACTGCCTATACCGATAGAATATAGCTTTAAGTATTCGCAAGCCCATATGTACGGCTCGGTAAAACCAAGCTTTGGTGACGCATTCTTCGCTGGACTAAAACCTGGGGAGCAAACCTGGCTGACCGTCAGAAACGACGATTTCTATATGTATCGCTGGGCTGATCCAGAGTTCGCCAAATCTTATATTGCGAATATGCCTGCTAATGATCGATTAGTTGGTTTCTATATGGGTCCAGATGGGTATATTTGGGGGCGGGAATATCTTAGCACAGAGCCAGATACACCTAGACAACAGGTAATAGAAAAAATGTGGCTTATGATTGCCATTTGGGGACGGACAGCTTATGCCCATGACCTGCCAGAGGATACATTCATTACGCTCATAGCTCAGCGGTTCTCATCTGTAGATAGCAGGTCATTGTACAATGCATGGCGAGCAGCCTCGAGGATAATCCCTCTGGTCAATTGCCTGCACTGGCATAATCTTGATCTTCAATGGTATCCAGAAACCTGCTACAGCAGGCCTAGAACAAGATGTCCATTAGGTTTTCATGATATCCATAACTTTGTGCAAAGCCCTACTGCCCCAGGATCTGACCATATTAGCATTCTTGATTACGTACAAGCCGTCTTAGATCATCGCGAGATAAAAGGTGTGACTCCGCTGGAGGTAATCGCCACCTTAAAGCAATATAGTAGCCAAGCACTCGAGTACTGTGAGTCCACTCAACCCCAGCTAGATAAGGAATTGCGTCACACGCTTGGCGATATCCGATGCATGAGCTATCTTGGTCAGTATTACCAACTAAAATTCCAAGCAGCTCTAGATTTTGCCTTTTATCAAAAAACTGGTGATCAGATCCGAAAACGCAATGCGATAGCCAACCTAGAACACGCTGCAAGGCACTGGAGAGTATATAGCAGAGCCTCAAAAAGTATGTATCAACCTCAGCGCTTAACACGAATGAATGGAGTGGTTGATCTCGCGGCATTACAAACGCATGTAGACAACGATATTAAGAAGGTTCAAGAATTCTACGTATAAAACCGAAAGCCACCCTACCTTTACGCTAGGGTGGCTTTCGGTTAATATCAGATCAGACACTACTCTGTCAATTTCTGTTAAGTTATTCCACTAAAGATAGGGTATTCCAGCGACTTGCATTTCCGATAACCCTATCCCCTTCACCAAAGTCCATCATCAAATAGTCATCTTGGTATTCTTGGATAATCATCCCAAAGGGAAACGCATAGTCTGTCTTGATCTCTTGCGCAGCGTGAAACATGCTCCACGGAAAGGCCACTTCTATTTCATAGCCTTCTTCGGTAATTTTCGCAGCTACATCAACATCCAAAATATTTCCCACGATATTCCAATGCTCCCATATTAGTGGGGTGTTCTCGGTAAGTTGACCAGGAGTGATGTCGATGATCCATCTAGCATCAGTTGGATGCATTACTATCTGCAAACCATCGGTACCAGAATTTAACGGCTCCCCTAACGCTCTTCCTGTGAATACGTCATTGTCTTGTACCTTAGCATATAGGTATAGGAAATCCTTATCCCAAAGCAAGTCAAAACTTCCTGAACTATTCATTTCTCTCTGGAAACCACCTCCCCAAATTACTGTCCCAGCACTCTCGACTCGTGCATTATTAAGTACAAATTCTGTAGCGGTTTGCCATACTTCATCGGAAAAATCTGCATCAATAGTCGGTGGTGTATCTGTTTTTACAGCAACCCATTCAGGCGAAGCGGCAAAAGCACCTGT